>JAKLDS010000060.1 GCA_022703375.1 Deltaproteobacteria bacterium
AATCAGGGTTCTCGTATTATCGTCAATATCGGAAAGAGATGATTCGTAAGCCAGGCGGCTTGCTGCCACCGTCGCCTCTCTTTTGCCAAAATCATAGAGGTTCTGGGAAAGGGTAACGCCCGCGGCATAGCTGTTGCGATCCGGGGTAATCGAAGTATATAATTCACCGCTTCTCTGATAAATATTATTATAACGGGTATAGCCGGTGGAAAGATCAATGCGGGGATAGTAATCTTTTCTGGCCTGGTTCAGCAGCGCTTCCCTGGCCTGGGCGCTTAAATTGTAGTATTGCCTTTCGGGATGATGCTTCAGGGATATTTCCACACAGCGCTCCAGCGACAGGACATCCCCTTCCCTGATCACGGTCTCCTGAGACCAGACAAGAGTCGGGGAAAGAAAAAATAAAGCGACTGTCAGGAAAAATATTCTTTTCATCAGGAAAGCAAGCCCGCTTAATTCTTTTATATATAGCTTAAAAAATTATAAGTTTATTGAATATGCGTGTCAACACAAATATCTGCCTGACGCTTATTTAGCGTAATCAAAACGCATAACCCCATTCGCCCCGAAAATACATTTGCCCTGCTGACTTTTCGCTGTTGCCTTTGCTTTTCTCCGGGACTTCCGCCCGTCACTTTTTTATCAGGAAATACAATTCACCAGTTTCTTTCAGGCTGCCGGCCATTAATTCACCCTCCGCTCCGAAACCGCAGAACAGGTCTACCCTGCCCGGACCTTTAATCGCCGAACCCTTATCCTGATTAAAGACAAAACGCGAAAAAGAAATCCGCCGGGGAGTTAAATTTCCTTCCTTATCGAGCACAGGTTTGCTAAGCCGGATGAAGGCGGGCGCGCCTTCGGGGAAATACTGCGGATCGGTGGCGATAGTGCGCCCCGGCGTCACCGGTTCACCCAGCGCGCCGATGGGATCTTTTTCCACAAAGCGGAAGAAAATATACCGTTCATTATAGCTGAGTATGTCGTAAAGTTCCTCATCACTTTTATCTTTAAGAAGACGTTTGATGTTGCGGTAGGAGGCATCTTTGTTCTGGATGATACCGTTATCCAGCATATGCCTCGCAACACTGCGAAACGGCCGGCCGTTGCTGGAAGTCGCGCTGACGGTCAGAAAAGAGCCGTCGGCCAGCCTGATTTTCCCGGAACCCTGGATATGCAGAAAAAACAAATCAACAGGATTGTCAACCCAGATAAGCTCCAGAGATCTCCCCTGCAGGATTTTGTTTTTATCTATGTCCCGCCTGCTGTAATAGGGAACTGATTCGCCGTTATACAGCCTGCTGATTTTTGTTTCCGTCCGGGAAATGCGCTGGTTGATAAGATCGGGCGGAACTCTATAGAGGGGATACCTGTATTTTTCCGTCCGGACAAGCGAACCTTCCAGCAGGGGCTCGAAATAACCGGTAAAAACAACAGCGCCGCCTCCGTCTGTTCCCGCCGATTGATAAATATCGAATTTTTCCGTCAGCTGTTTTTTAAGTTCGGCGCCCCGGACACCCTGACGCAGAATGTCGCGCAGGGTCAACAGGCTTTCCCGCAGATGCGAGGCAGGGAAAGTCATTTCGCCCAGATGATAAGTTTTATCGCGCCCGGCGCCGTTATAATAGTTAAGGCTGCGGTCAAGGGCGAGCTGCAGTGATTCTCCGTCAAGGTCATCTTCGAATGTAAAAGCGGCACTCGAAACCACCCTCACCGCCTCGCCGTATCTGACCTGCGGAACGGGCGTTGCGCGCATACAACCAGCAGCCAGCAATACAGCCAGCAGCAATGGCCAAATGTTTTTTGTAATCATAATTCGATAATCATCGCGACTTCGTCGCAGAAATCAGGGTATTTCGGGCAGCGGAAACAATCCGACCAGATTTTCTCCGGCAGCGTAGTACGGTCAACTTCCCGGAAATTAAGCTTGGCAAAAAAATCTCTCTTATAGGTAAGCGTGAATATCCGGAAAAGCTCCAGCGTAATGGCCTCCGATATGCACGATTCCACGAGATTCTTGCCGATACCGCGATGACGGTGTTTCTCATCAACATAAAGGGAACGGATTTCCGCGAGATTCTCCCAGATGATATTCATCGCGCAGATGCCGATTATCGGAGACTCATCTTCGGCGGAGTAAACAAAGAAATCACGCAGCGAGCCGTAAATATCCATGAGCGAGCGGGGCAGCATTTCCCCTTTACCCGCCGACATATTTATCAGACGATGCATCGCCTTGACATCACCGATGCGCGCTTTTCTCAGCATTTATCCTTTCCCCCTGATCGTTGTCCCGGCACGAAATCACAGATTATAAATTTGTCATCCATACTATTTGCGGCGCTGTTTATGTGCGCCCTCCATCATCTCCCGGGCATGCTCCCGCGCCGCCGCTGTTACATCCACACCGCCCAGCATGCGACTGATTTCTTCAATTCTCAGTTTTTCATCAAGTTTTTTAACTGTCGCTACTGTCCGGCCGCTCTGCACTTTTTTCGCCACCAGGTAATGCGCCTCGCCGAAAGAAGCTATCTGCGGCAGGTGCGTAATACAGATAACCTGATGGTTGGCGGCAACTTCTTTCAATTTTCTTCCCACTATTTCCGCCGTGGCGCCACCGATTCCGCTGTCCACTTCATCAAAAACAACCGTCGCCACCGATCCGGTGTGCGACAATACGTTTTTCAAAGCCAGAACAATGCGGGATAATTCGCCGCCGGAAGCAATCCTGCTTAACGGCTTGAAACCTTCGCCGACGTTGGCCGCCAGATAATACTCAATTTCATCGCAGCCTTTGGCGGCACAGCAGACAGCAGCGCCGTCCTCCGCACTTCGCGCAAAACGAACGGCAAAAGAAGCCTGCGGCATATTGAGGGCGTGCATCTCTGTTGACACGGCAACCTGTAACTGCGCCGCCGCTTTCTTTCTCAGAGACGAAAGCGCCCGCGCCTTTTCCTCCATCCGCGCCAGGCAGCCTGCGTCAATCTTAAATTCTCGCGCCAGTTCTTCTTCCACATCATAAGTGCTCTGCAATTCTTCTTCCATCTCCTGTTTCTTCAGCAGAACGCTTTCCAGGGAGCCGCCGTATTTGCGTTTCAGGCGGGCCAGCGTCTCCAGTCGCTCCTCGATAACATCCAGAC
The DNA here is from genome assembly GCA_022703375.1 of Deltaproteobacteria bacterium. Lineage (GTDB taxonomy): Bacteria > Desulfobacterota > Syntrophia > Syntrophales > Smithellaceae > JAKLDS01. Next base: position 3,138 of record JAKLDS010000060.1, read on the forward strand.
GCTGCGGATCGAAAAACAGTTTTTTTTCATATTCGCGCAGCGCGAGCGCCGTTTCCTGCAATGTAAAAAAGCTGCTTTCGATTTCCGCGGCAGCAATATTCAGTCCGGTGTCTATCTTTTTTATTTCCTTAATCTGGTTTTGCGCTTCCTGCAATCCCGCAATAACCGAACTGTTTTCCCCGTAAAGCAGCTCATAGGCACGGCGGGCACAGTCAGTCAGTTTGCGCGCATTGATCAGCACTTTTTTTTCATCGGCCAGGGCAGCGTCTTCCGCGGGCACGGGCGCGGCGTCTGTTATCTCCTTTAAATGGAATTTGATTAAATCAATTTTTTCTTCGCGGCGGCGGCGCAGTTCTTCGAGTTTTTCGATGCGGGCTCTGATCTGCCGGTGTTCGTTGTACGTTTCTTCATAATCACTTCGCGCGGCAAGACATCCTCCGAATTCGTCCAGAATATCAATATGATTGTCCGCGTTGAGAATCACCTGATGCTCATGCTGGCCGCAGATGTTAATCAGCAGTTCGCTGATTGCGGAGAGATTGGCCAGAGTGGCCATCTGCCCGTTAATCAGAACTTTATTTTTTCCGGTGCGGGCAATAATTCTTTTAATCAACAGTTCATCGCCTGCGGTCAATCCCATTGCCTCGATTTTTTCCCGCAACCGCTCATTGGAATCCACACTAAAGAGCGCTTCCACAGTGGCTGTTTCCGATTGGGCCCGAATCATGTCGGCAGTCGCCCTGTCCCCCAGCAGCAGGCTTACCGCGCCGATAATTATTGATTTACCTGCTCCGGTTTCGCCGGAAATAATATTCAGCCCCGCGCCGAATGAAATGGCAAGCTCGTCAATAATGGCAAAGTTGCTGATTTTTAAATCATTGAGCACGTCTGCGTTTCCCCCATCCTGAAGGCACGCCTCCCCAACCTAACTTCGACCGTAATATTTCCCAGTAACTGCGATGTGGCGAAAGAACAAGCCTGGTTATATTCTTTGATTTTTTTATAACAATAACATCACCGGATTTGACGCGAAAAGATTTCTGGCCGTCGAGAGTCAGGGTGGCGCCTTTTTCTTTCGACCAGAGAGCAACCTTCAATTCGTAATCACCCGGACAGATGATCGGACGGTTGGTCAAAGTATGGGGGCAAATCGGATTGACAATAATTAAATTGTTCTTGGGATAGACAATCGGGCCGCCCGCGGAAAGTGAATAAGCGGTGGAGCCCGTGGGAGTGGAAATAATCAGGCCGTCGGCTTTATAGGTGGTGACATGCTGGCCGTTGATTTGCGTTTCCAGTTCCACGATCCGGGAAAGATTGCCGCGATTGATGACCGCGTCGTTCAAAACGGCGCCGCTGCAAATTATCGTTTTGCCTCTGCTGAGAATGACGTCAAGCATCATTCTGTCTTCCGTAGCGTATTTGCCCTGCAGAATCAATTCCAGGGCGGAAATAATTTCATTTAAATTGACTTCCGTGAGGTAGCCGAAACTACCCAAATTGATGCCGACAATGGGCACCCCGAACATGGCAACACTGCGCGCCGTGCGCAAAATAGTGCCGTCACCGCCGAAAACAACGAGTAAATCAACAGTCTGCGCCAGCTCCTCCAGGGAAATACCGCCGCTGATTCCCGCCCTGTCGGCGATATCTTCTTCCCACAAAACTTTGACTTTTTTCTTGCCAAGCCAGTCATTTAAAGACGAGGTATATTCGACACATTTCTGTTTGGCGGTATTGGCTACGACGCCTATTTTTTTAATTTGCATAGATACTTCCCCAAAATATGAAGCTCAGTAACATAAAAAATAACCGCTGTCTATTGATAAATAGCTTAACATAACAATTGGAAACTGTTTGATTTATCAGGATTATTTACCAAGATAATTCCTTGACAGACAACTGCGCAATAAGATAGGGTGACGCCATTGTGAGGTGTGGAAAATGGGTCTGCTTAAAGGAAATATCTCGTTCGTTCGTTTTCATGTGGACGGCCGTTTACCGGCCGGTTTTCTCAATTTTGTCAACAATCGTATCAAAGGCAATTCCTTCAGAGAGATAAAAACCGCGGCGCAAGATAAATGCGCCGGCTGGGTTTCCCTGACCGACGTGCTGGACAGCAATTTTACAGAGGCCAATTACGCCCTGGGCGATTATCTGATTTTCTCTTTGCGCATTGACCGCAAAAAAATCCCGCCGGCGCTGATAAAAATCAAGGTAATGGAAGAAGAGAAGCGCTATCTGGCTGAGAGCGGCAAGGATCGCATCAACAAGGCCGTAGCCGCGGGCATCAGGGATAAGGTGCAGGCCGGACTGTTGGCGAAAAGCGAGCCTGTTCCTTCTTTTTACGATGTCTGCTGGCAGGTGAGTCAGAACACTGTTTATTTCTCCTGTCTGGCCGATAAAGTCGCCGATGATTTTGCACAATTATTTAAGGAAACTTTTTCTCTTTCCCTGCAGCGGATTTTGCCGTGGGAAACACCCGGGGCCAAGGGAAAACAGGCGCCGCCTGCCGAAAGCTCTCTTGGTCTGCCCGGCCGCGATTTTCTCAGCTGGCTTTGGTATAAAACCGAAGAACGCGGGGGCAGAATAGAGTTGACCGGCGGCACGGAGGTCGAAATTCAGTTCCAGAAAAAAATTGTTTTGGGCGCGGGCGAAGGCGAATATTCCCAGTCCGTGGCCTGTCATGGCCTGCACGCTGATTCCAACGAAGGCAAAGAGGCCCTCCGGCAGGGGAAAAAAGTGAAGGAGGCAGGCATTAAACTGATTTCCGACAAAAACGAATGGGAATTCATCTTCAAGGGAGATACCTTTTATTTTCAGTCGCTGAAATTGCCGCTGACAGGTCCGGAAGAAAATGGCGCAGACGCTGCGGGGAAAATTCTGGAGCGGATTTACCTGATTGAAAATGCCGTAAAAACAATGGATGCCCTCTATGATAAATTTCTGGCGCTGCGCCTGGCGCCGCAATGGGAGCAAAGGGAAGCGCTGCTGATTGCCAAATGGCTGGGCAAGTAAAAACATATCTGTGACAAAAATGCCTATGGGGACAAGAAAAAAAAGAAAGATCTGGAATTAATGCTGGCCCGACAGAAGGCCATTCTGGACAATGTTGCCGATATCGCCTGGATGAAAGACAGGGAGGGCGTTTTTATTTACGTTAATGAATCTTTCGGCCGATCCTGCGGTCATTCCCCGGAAAGCCTCTGCGGCAAAACGGATTTGGATATCTGGCCAATTGATCTGGCCTTGCATTACCGAGAAGATGATCAGTCTGTCATGGAAACCGGACTGCAAAAAATTCTTGATGAGCCGCTGGCGCAAAGCAACGGCCGGACTGAATGGATTGAAACAATCAAGACCCCTTTCTTCCACAATGGTAAAGTGGCGGGAACTATCGGCATCGCACGCAATATAACGGAACGGAAAAAAATTCAGGAAGCACTGAAAGAATCGGAAAACAGGTATCGCTCTCTTTTCGATTCCGCCAGTGATGCTATTTTCATTCACGGTCTGCACGGCAACATTATGGAAGTCAATCAGGCCGCCTGCGATCTTCTCGGCTACAGAAAAAACGAACTTTTAAACCTGACTTTTATTAACATTGATTTGCCGGACAGCGCCACCAGTCTTTCGCAAAGAATAAAAAACCTGAAGCAGAACGGGCCTCTTTTTCTGGAAACAGTGCATATCCGCAAAGACGGCACTCTGGTTCCGGTTGAATTGAGCTGCCGCCTTATTGACTACTGCGGCGGTATCGCCGTAATCAGCATTGCCCGCGATATATCCAGGCGCAAGGAAGCAGAAGCAATGCTGAAGTTTGAAAGACACAGGCTCTACGCACTGCTGGAAGATTTGCCGGCCATAGTTTACCTGCAAGCGCCGGACTACTCCATCCGCTTTTGCAATAAAATATTCCGCCGGGTCTTCGGAGAGCCGGGAACAAAACCCTGCTATAAAATTCTGCAGGAAAGAGATACGCCCTGCCGCAACTGTTCGGCGCAAAAGGTGCTATCCTCTCTTTCTCCCATCGAAAATGAATGGACAAGAGCCAACGGCCAGGCCTTCCGGCTGTTCGCTTATCCCTTTACCGACGCTGACGGATCGCAATTGGTGCTGCGAATGGCTATTGATATCACCAACGAAAAGAAACTGCGGCAGGAATCGGAATATCACCTGCACCAGATTGTACAGGCCGACAGGCTGGCGTCATTGGGCGAAGTTGTCGCCGGTGTAGCGCATGAAATCAATAATCCCAACACTTTTATTACATATAACATTCCTCTGCTGGAAGACACCTGGCAGCTTTTTCAGCCGATTATTCAGGATTATGCCAAAGCACACCCTGAATACATGAGCAAAAATCTGAGACTTGACGAATTATGCACCGACATGCAGGACATAATTCAGGCAATTAAAACCGGTTCGGAAAGAATCAACCGCGTTGTTACCAGCCTGAAAGATTTCGCGCGTCTTGATGAAAGCGTCAATTCCGCGCCTGTCAAGATAGACGAAGTGATAAAAAACACCATGACGATTGTCGGGGCCCAGGTCAGAAAGAATGTCGCTAAAATCAATCTGAAACTGGCGGATAAACTGCCCCCCGTGCAGGGTCACTTTCAGAAGCTGGAGCAGGTTATCGCCAATATCCTGGTTAACGCTTCCCATGCCATACCGCTGAAGGATAAAGGCGTTATCTCCGTCACGACAAAATACATAGAAAGGTTGCAGGCCGTTGTCGTGCAGATTGAGGATAACGGCACCGGCATGGAAAAGCAGGTCATTGACCGGATATTTGATCCCTTTTTCACAACAAGGCGTGAATCGGGCGGCACTGGTCTGGGATTGTCCGTTTCCTTCTCGCTGATTAAAGAGCACAACGGCCGGATTGGCGTTCTTTCCCGGCCGGGGTTGGGGACGCGCTTCAGCGTTTTTCTACCGCTTGACAAAAAAATTAAGCTTAATCTGCGCCCCAGCATTTTATGCGTTGATGATAATCTGGATTTCCTGAAAGTTATGGAAACAAATTTTCTCAAGGTGGAGAACAAAGTGTTCGAGGCGACAAGTAACCCCGCCAGCGTTGAGCATTATCTGATGGAGCATCCCGAAGTGGACATTGTCCTTTCCGATGTCCTGATGCCCATGATGAACGGCTGGGAACTTCTGGAAATGATCCGTCGGCGCTTTCCCCTGCTCCAGGTGATTTTGTATTCCGGAAATCCCAATGCAATGCAAGAAAAACCGGCAGGACATGAACCGGATTATTTTTTATTTAAACCTTTTGAAATTCAGCAGCTGACGGAAATTATCAACGGCATGACAAGGCAGGTTTTATGAAAATACTGATTGTAGATGATGAACAGGTAGCCTTAACTTCGATTCAACGTCTGCTGAAACGTCGCGGTTTGAGAAATGTGGAAATCTGCGACAACGGCAGCGAGGCCATTACCCGGTTAAAAAATGAAGAGTTTGACGTGGTTTTACTCGATATTCTTATGCCCGATACCGACGGTCTGAAGGTGCTGGAATCAGTAAAACCTTATTGCCCTCAGACGGAATTCATTGTGCTGACAGCCATCCACGATATAGCCATGACGGTAAAAACACTGCGCCTCGGCGCTTATGATTATCTCGTCAAACCGGTTGATAATGAACTGTTGTTGCTGGCCATTGAAAGAGCTTATGAGCACAAGGGATTGCTGGCCGGCATTGCGGGAACAGGCTTACAGAAAAATGAAGCACAGCAGGAAGAAGCCTTTGCCGAAATCGTTACGCAATGCCCCCGCCTCAGGGATATTATCCGCTATCTCAATGTCATGGCGAAAAGCGGCAACCCGATACTGGTCACAGGGGAATCGGGCACAGGCAAAGAGTTGATTGCGCGCGGCATTCACCTGGCCTCGCCCAATAAAGAGGGGCCTTTCGTCCCCGTCAATGTGGCGTCCATTCCGGAAACAATGTTTGAGAGCCATTTTTTCGGACATGTCCGCGGCGCCTTTACCGGAGCGGACAAGGACTATGCGGGCTACTTCGAACAGGCCGGCGGCGGCACTCTGTTTCTCGATGAAATCGGCGAACTGGCGCCGCATTTACAGGTTAAGTTTTTGCGCGTTATTGAGGAAAAATTAATTGTGCGTTTAGGCGATACCAGACCGCGTTTCGTGGATGTACGCATTGTTTCGGCAACCAACAGCGATCTCGACCGCGCCTGTCAGGAAGGCCGTTTCCGGCTGGATTTATTTTACCGTCTGCGATCGGCAACTATTCATCTGCCGCCTCTGCGGGAAAGGAAAAACGATATTCCCCTGCTCAGCGACCTTTTTCTGCGCGAAGCTGCTCGGCGTTATAACAAAAGTATCCATTCCATCCATCCGGAAGCAATGGAAATGCTGATGCAATATGACTACCCCGGCAATGTCCGGCAGCTCAGGCATATTATTGACAACGCTGTTTTAATTTCCGATAAAAAAGCAATTTATCCTGCAGATCTTTCACTGCCGCAGGCTGCGGCAACCCAAACAGCGGCTTTTTCTTTTACCCGCGGTCTTTGCAGCCTGAAGGAAAATGATGAAGCTCACGTCGTTTTCACTCTCCGGCAAACCGGCGGCAACCGTAAAAGAGCGGCGGAACTGCTGGGAATAACAACAAGGCAACTGCAGCGAAAACTGGCCGAAATAAAAAATTCCGGGCGCTGGCAACAGGAACTGACTGACATTTGAGTCCTTTTGTCACGACATTTTTGTCATCTGCTAAATAGTCAATTATCTCAACTTGTTATAAGCAGGAGATTCTTTCGCCTCTTGAATTTATTAAATCTGGTGTCTTTTTCTTCATTACCGCATTTAAACAGATAAATACACAAGCAAAATAACCCCTTTATTTTCATTACATTATAGCAAGACAAAATTACGGCATATCTATTGCAAAGTTATTATCTTAATTTCCTGTTTTAATCAGTCGGTTTTCGGAGATTGTAAAAAGATATGGGGCGTTTCAATATTAATAATATTTTGCTGGTGGAAGACGAAAATGAACTGGCGAAAACTCTGAAACGCCACTTAAAAAGAGAAGGGTTCTCTGTCGTTGTGGCATCAGATGGCAAAACGGCAATAAAAGTAATCGAGGATTCCATAGCCAGAGGAGTACACTTCGAGCTCGTTATATCAGATGTTGTGATGCCCAACATGGACGGCATTGAACTGATTCGCTGGATTAAGAATCAACATCCTGAAGTCTCCGTGGTGCTGCTTTCCGGTTTTGGCGATCTGGGATCTGTTGTAGAAACAATTCGGCCCAATTTGGACGATTATTTTCAGAAACCGCTCACCCCGACAGACATGATGAATTTAATTGAGCGAATAGATTTTAAACGAAAAAGATTGGAAAATCAGACCGCTCTTTAAAGAAAAATGTATAACAGGTTGTTTGGTTGGTTATAAAACCATCGGGGGCAATGTTTACGGTTTTTCAATTAAACACAAATACAAAATTAATAAGGAGGAAAAAATGGACCAAAAACAAATTGCCAAGCAAATGTTGGAATTCAACAAATCGGCATTCGACAACACTTTTAATGCAATGACCGTATTGCAGGATCAAAGCGAAAAACTGGTTTCCCGTTTTATGGAAAATGCGCCGTGGTTTCCCGAAAACGGTAAAAAGGTCATTAATGACTGGGTGGCGGCCTATAAAAAAGGCCGTAATGAATTCAAGACAGCCGCTGACGACAATTACAAAAAGGTAACTGATTATTTCGCACAATCTGAAAAAGCGGAAGTAACCGCCAAAGCAAAGAAATAAGCAACTCAAAAAAATTCCGTGGAGGTTGTAATGAATCCAAAACAAGTAGCCAAACAGATGATTGCTTTTAACAAAACTGCTTTTGACAATAATTTTAACGCTATGAAAGCACTTCATGAACAAACGGAAAGAATCGTCAACAGATTCTGGGAAAAATCGCCAATGTTCCCGGAAGAAGGCAAAAAAGCAATTGCTGAATGGATGAAATCCTACAAAAAGGGCTGCGATGACTTCAAAAATATGGTTGATGATAACTTTAAAAAAGTTGACGATTTTTTTAAAGAGCCATAATTATCGGGCCTTATCAATTCCTTGTTTATTATGAGCAAAAGCTCCTGAAGCAATGGTGTTTTCAGGAGCTTACGTTCAAGCGGCGTAATTTTATCCCTGCAGATGAGGCTTTAGAATTGCCTCCAGAGAGAGTCTTTGCTTTTCAAAATCATTTTCGCACTGCAGCGTTACTGGTCTAATCATTTTTTCAAAATGAATGGTAACTAACGAAAACGGTTTGGGCAACATGAACCTGTCCCAGCTTCTGAAGTACCAGGCTCTGTCGGCCTCCACATAAGCCGGTACAATGCAGGCTTCGCTGTCCTGGGCGAGACTGATGGCTCCCGGTTTGACAATACCTGCCGGACCGCGCGGCCCGTCCAGAATATGCACTGCCAGCCGGTTTTTCTTTAACCGCTGCACCATTTCCTTCAGGGCAATGCCGCCGTCGCGCGATGAAGAACCGCGCACTGTGTGCCAGCCGCAGCGATTGGCCACACCCGCAATTATTTCGCCGTCCATGCTTCTGGAAATCATCAGGCTGGGATTAAAATACCTGTACTTATCAAAGCATTTTATACCGGCGAAGAACTGCTGATGCCAGGCACAGATTAGCACCCTGCCGCCGTTTTGCAGATAGCCCAGCCATTCCCCTTCATTGACTAATTTTAAACGAAGCGTCGCACAATACAGGCGCAAAATCCGGAAAATCATGGCGCCGCCCAGTTTGCCTGTGGCCAGTTTTCTGATTTTTTTCAACATCAGCCGCATCCTGAAGGGAGTTGCCTGTAAATAAACATGAAAGGCGGCCGGGTGCAATATTATTTTTTTCAGCTTGATTATATTGAATTGATTGTTTAGAAAATCATAGTAATAAGGAGCTTAAATGACGCACCCGCAATTAGTTGAAGCGATGTCCCGAACTGATTTCTATCCGCATCATCCGGCGGTGGTGGAGCTTATCAACACTCACATTTCTCATGTTTTCATCGCCGGTGATTTTGTCTACAAGGTAAAAAAAACCGTCGTTTTTGACTTTCTTGATTTCTCCACACTGAAAAAAAGGAAATTTTATTGTGAGGAAGAATTGCGCCTTAACAGAAGGCTGGCCGCTGATTTTTATCTTGACGTTGTGCCCATTCATGAAGATGCGCATGGCAAGCCGACTCTTTCTGAAGGAGTGAAAATAATCGAGTATGCCGTCCTGATGAAAAAACTGCCGCAGGACAAAATGCTGATAACAATGCTTGCCCGCGGCCTGGCGGGAAAAGAGGTCTTTGCCGCTCTGGGAAAGAAGATTGCTGAATTCCACGCACAGGCATTAAGCAATGAGGAAATTAATAAGATGGGCTCGCCGGAAACAATCAGCATCAACCATGAAGAAAACTTTTCGGAAATGCTGCCTTATGTTGATATTACCATACCGGCCTACCAATACGAATTAATAAAACACTATGATGAGCTATTCATATCCCGGAAAAAAAGCCTGCTGGAAAAAAGAATGAGCGAAAAAAGAATCAGGGAATGTCACGGCGATTTGCATCTGGAGCATATTTGCCTGACGGCGGATATAGCCGTTTATGACTGCATCGAATTCAATAAACGCTTCCGTTGCGTGGATACGGCAGCCGAAGTGGCTTTTCTGGCTATGGATATGGATTTTAACGGCTATCAGGAACAGGGTGATATTTTTATCAAGTCTTATATTCATTATTCCGGCGATGCTGACATTAAGCTCTTGTTGAATTTTTATCGCTGTTATTACGCCTTTGTGCGCGGGAAAGTTGCCAGTTTACGTCTGGCGCAGCGGGAAGAAGCTGTGGCGAGCCGCCTCGACATAATGGAGAAATCGGAAAAGTATTTTGACCTCGCCTACACTTACGCCGCCAGGGTGGAAAAACCCGTTCTGATTATTACTGCCGGTCTGATGGGAAGCGGCAAGAGTTATCTGGCAAAGGAAATTGGTTTACGCCTCGGCGCTGCAATTATCCGGCTGGACGCTTTACGCAAGGAAATGTCCGGAATAAAGCCTGTTGATCGCCGGCTGGAATCTTTCGGACAGGGAATATACGATGATGCTACTTCCCGTGCCGCCTATGACAAAGCCTGCGCAATGGCCGCCCGGCTGCTGGAAAACAGTCGGCCGGCCATTATTGACGCATCATTCAGGAAGCGAAGCGAAAGGCAGGCCGCTGCAGCTCTGGCCCAAAAGCTGGGAGTAAATTTTTACGTAATTGAATGCGTCTGCGCGGAAGAAATCAGCAAAGACAGGCTGGAGAGAAGAATTCAGGAAAATAAAGATGTTTCCGACGGCCGCTGGGAAATTTTTGCTCGGCAAAAGCAGGATTTCGATGCAATTGATGAAATCAAACCATCTTTTCATATCAAGGTTGATACATCAATGAATCATGAAAAAACTGTTCAGGAAATCATTAAAAAAATTAAGGATGAAAATTTCGGCTGACCGGAAACCAACGATTGATTAACGATTGATAAATCAGTTTTTCACGGACTTTTTCTTTTCTTCCGCGGCCCGCTGCCTGTCTTCCTTTAACTTTTTCAGTGTTTCCTGTTCTTCGATTTTTCTTTTTGTTTCGGTAATGTAATATTCCGTCTTGTAATCGAGGCCAACATTGGCATAATCGCGGGCAATGGTTTCAAAACGCTGCAAGGCCGCCTGATATTCCTTCATGTTAAAATAAAAGCGTCCTATGTAAAATTCATGCTCACCCAGATTCTTTTTACATTCCAGGAGCATTTTTTCCGCCATCAGTGAAAATTTGCTTTCGGGATAACCGGCAATGAGCCTTTCAAATTCTCTTCTTGCTTTAATAGTTTCCGACTGGTCACGATCTATCGTTCCCATTTGATTGTAGTGGCACATTCCCATCTGATAAAGGACGTAAGGAATATTTTCATTGGTGGGATGCAGCATAATGAAGTCGCTGTATGCAATTTCCGCTTCCGCGTATTCTTTATCACTGTAATGAGAATCGGCAATACCCAGCTCAGCAAGAATAGCCAGTGGATGCAGCGGATGTTCTTCCTTGAGGCGCGTAAAATATTCCCGGGCATACTTATAATATCCATCTTTGAAATCAACTGATGCCTGATAATATAGACCCTCCGGAGTGTTTTTGGCCATCGGTTTGCTGCGAAACAATGAGCAACCGCTGACCGCTATGGCAAACAGCAAAAAAAGAATTGCAACAAATCTCAATTTCATTATTTATCCTGTAATCCTGATTTTCTATAAAGCTTTCCTGACAAATTCCTCGATTCTTTCCTTCGGCACCAGACCGACCAGTGTATCCAGAATCTTTCCTTCTTTGAAAAGAATCAGCGTGGGAATGCTCCTGACACTGTAATCAAGTGCGATTTTCTGGCTTTCATCAACATTCATTTTCGCGACTTTGATTTTGTCCTTAAATTGTGCGGCTATTTCCTCGACAACGGGACCAATTGCCTTGCAGGGACCGCACCAGGGGGCCCAGAAATCAACCAGCACCGGCAGAGAGTTTTTTAAAACATCATCTGCAAAATTTTTGTCATTTACTACAGTTACCGATTCTCCGCCCATGATTTCCTCCTCTGCTATTTTATATTGTGATAAATATGTCAATTGATAAGAAAAAAGTCAAATGCTATTTGGCAAGTCCGGCGGTGATTATTTTGACGGCTCTGCATTAATTTGCTATGATTTTCCATCTTGCAAGGGGGTATGTTATGAGCATTTTACTGGGTGTCATTTCGGGAACTATCATTGTGGAAAGAAGCAACCTGCTGAATGACTGTGAAACAAAGAAAATGCAAAATCAATATGGTGAAGCCGTTTTGCACATCAACAAAAGACTGGCCTTTATTCAGCGGCATGGCAATGAAGCCGGCAGCCATATTTTACCGCACTTAATTAATCACAGGGCTAATATTCAGGCACTGAAGGATTGCGGTGTAACAGAGATAGTAGGAATCAGCTCGGCGGGCTCGTTAAAAAATGACTTAAAACCCGGAACGATAGTTATTCCGGATGATTTCCTGACGCTGACAGCCAC
>JAKLDS010000061.1 GCA_022703375.1 Deltaproteobacteria bacterium
ATCCCTGTTGGTGGTGATACTATTCCCAATATAACAGCAACCAGAGATTTGGGCGTGACTGGCACAACAACAGTTTACAGAACCGGATTGGTTTCCTACAGCAAAACCCCGGCCAAGATTCTAACAATCAAGGGCAATGTTACCCTTATAGTTGATGATGCACTAGGCACTGGAGATGTAACTATGGAAAATTCGAAGGTTATTATTGAATCTGGTGGTTCTTTGGATTTATACGTAAAGCAAACACTTACTCTTCGTGGGACCACCATTATCAATCCACCTTGCCGTCTTGTGGCCTCGCCTTGCGCAGACCCGTCGCCGGCGACAGCCGTAAGGATTTTAGGTATTAGCACTACCGTCCTGAATTTTGTCGGTGCATCAGTAACGTATGGTGGTGTGAATGCGCCCGGCGCTGAATTTAATCTTCAGTCAGAATCACAGCTTTATGGAACTGTTGTTGCGAGAATCATAGCTATGTCTGGCGCCAAGTCCGGGAGCGGTATCCACGTTGATAAGGGTTTTTCCGGCACTTCGGATGTCGGTAATATTGTATATTAGCCAAATAGAAATTGGCGAAAACAAAAAAAGCCATCTCAACAGCCGGTTTCAAACCTGTTTAAATAGCTGTCACGCAAAAAAAATATTAATGGACAAATAATATTGGAAAATGATAACTTTTGGAAAACATTGCAAAAGTATAATATTAACAGCGTTAAGGTACGGTAGGCCGGCAGCAGAGATATGCAGAAGCAAATGACACGATTTTCGTCATTCATCATTTTATACAAAAAGGCATAAAGAGAGATTTTATGGCCGCAATAGCTGACCTCAACACACAACTTCTTGATATAACCGATAATAGAGCTATCCTGAAAGAAGTTGAAAATATTATCTCTTTAATCAATCCCCGTTTTGATTTTGTTTATCTCGATAAAGTTTTTAATGATGTGGAAAAGCTTTTTCACGGCAATTATCCCGGTTTTCGTGAGTGCAACACCCGCTATCATGATTTGCGGCACACACTGACCGTTTTTCTGGCAATGGCGCGTCTCATTCATGGCGCCGGCCTGGAAGGGATAAATTTTACCGATAAGGAAATAAATATCGGTTTAATCGGCTCTTTGATGCACGACACCGGTTATATTCAGCAGCGCGATGACTCTACGGGAACCGGAGCCAAATATACATTGGTGCATATTCTCAGAAGCATCAGATTTATTCAGGATTATTACAAAAATGATATATATTTCCGCAATGATCTGGGAGATTTTGCAGATATCTTAAACTGTACCGGATTCAGCATAGATATTGATAAAATCGTATTTTCTTCCCTGAAAATGGAGATTATGGGTAAAATTCTGGGTACTGCCGATCTGCTGGGGCAAATGGCTGACCGCTTTTATCTGGAAAAACTTGTTTATTTGTTTTATGAATTTGACGAAGCGCGGGTTCCCGGTTTTGACAGCGAAATTGATCTTTTGAGAAAAACAATTAATTTTTACAATATGACCAAATCCCGTTTCCAAAAAAATCTCAGCAATGTCAATCGTTTCATGATTCGCCACTTTGAAAAAAGATGGCAGACTAACAGGAATCTTTACGATGAAGCGATTGAAAAAAACATTAATTATTTAAAATATATTCTGAAGAGCAATCAGAAAAATATCAGCGTATGCCTGCGTCGCAACGCAATTACAATTCAATAAATCAAGTATTAGTACTTCTTGACTTTTTGAATTAATTTGTGATACTAGAAAAAGTCATTTTGTTTCATCTTTGAGAAAAGATATCTGGGAAGGAAAAATGTCCGATAATTTTTTCACATTTATGATTATTCCCCGCAAGAAAAGCGCGGTGAAGAAAATATGCCTTTCCAATAATCTTGTACGGACTTTATTCATCGGCACAATAGTTGCCATTCTGCTGACTTTCTATGTCATTTATGATTACGCCAGCATCAAAAGAGACCGCGCCGAGCTATCCCGCCTGAGAATTGAAACGAAACAACAATCACAGAATATCGAAGAACTTGCTTTAAAAATTGATGAGTTTGCCGACAGAATGGAAGAACTCAAACAGTTTGATAAAAAATTGAGAATATTGGCTAATTATCAAACCAGCCGCGATAAAAAGTTGCCTCTGGGTATTGGCGGCTCGGGCAGTGACACTATCAAGATGAAAGAGCTGCTCAAGGAAAGCCACGAAAATCTTGTTGCCGGTATGCGGAAAAGTATTGCCGGCATTAATGAGGATGCCGATTACCGGGAGAGAAGCTTCAATGAGTTGTTAAGCTTTCTGCGCGAGCAGAAATCGCTTCTGGCGGCAACTCCATCGGTCTGGCCGGTTAAGGGATGGGTTACATCTGAATTCGGTATGCGGGAATCCCCTTTCAATTCAGGAACCGAGTTCCATAAGGGAATTGATATTGCCACCAGAATGGGCAAAGAAGTCATAGCGACGGCTGATGGCATTGTTGTTGAAGCATCATATAGTCCCGCAGATGGTAATCTTGTCAAGATTGAGCATGGATACGGCATGTCCTCGGCCTATGCGCATTTACTGAAGTTTGTCGTAAAAAAGGGAATTAAGGTAAAGAGAGGAACTCTGATCGGATATGTTGGCGATACCGGACGCAGCACCGGCTCGCATCTCCATTACGCTGTCTATGTTAATAAAATTCCGGTCAATCCGAGAAAATATTTGAAATAATCGGCTTAATTTACTCCCTATAAAGCTGTTTATAATCCACCGGTAAAATTACCGGTTTTTTTTTGAAGGTGTTCGATGCTTGATGCAATATTAAGAAAAATAGTCGGAACAAAAAATGATCGGGAATTAAAAAGACTTTCGTTGTTGCTCGATGAAGTAAATGACTTTGAACCGGCGATGATGGCGCTGAGTGACGCTGAATTAAAGTCGAAAACCCCGTATTTCAAGGAAAAATTAAAAAACGGCTTGACTCTTGAAGACATCCTGCCGGAAGCCTTTGCGGTAGCCAGGGAAACTGCAAGGCGGACATTATTAATGCGTCCTTTTGATGTTCAGGTAATCGGCGGCATTGTGTTGCATGAAGGCAAGATTGCCGAGATGAAAACCGGCGAGGGAAAAACTCTGGCGGCGACAATGCCGCTTTATTTAAACGCCCTGGAAGGAAAAGGCTGTCATGTCGTTACAGTAAATGATTATCTGGCCAAAAGGGATGCCGAATGGATGGGTCCCATTTACAGGTTTTTAGGTTTAAGCGTCGGCGTTATCATTCATGGACTGGATGACGATGAAAGAAGAGAAGCTTACGGCGCGGACATAACCTACGGCACCAATAACGAGTTTGGTTTTGACTATCTGCGCGATAATATGAAGTTCAGTCTGGAAGAGTATGTGCAGCGCGATTTCAATTTCGCAATTGTGGACGAAGTTGACAGCATTCTCATTGATGAGGCGCGTACTCCGCTGATAATTTCCGGGCCGTCGGAAGAATCCACTGATAAATACTATAAAATTAATCAGATTATACCAAGGCTGAAGAGGGATAAGGATTACACGATTGATGAGAAAAGCAGGACTTCCGTCCTGACTGAGGAAGGCGTTGCCCATGTGGAAAGTTATTTGAATGTCCAGAATCTTTATGAGCCGCGTAATATTGAAATTGTCCATCATGTCAATCAGGCGCTGAAGGCTCATACGTTATTCAAAAGGGATGTGGATTATCTTGTTAAGGACGGGCAAGTGGTCATTGTAGATGAATTTACCGGCCGGGTCATGCCGGGTAGACGTTACAGTGACGGTCTGCATCAGGCGCTGGAAGCTAAGGAGAAGGTAAAAATTGAAAGAGAAAATCAGACGCTTGCCTCCATTACTTTTCAGAATTTCTTCCGTATGTATAAAAAACTCGCGGGAATGACGGGAACCGCGGATACCGAAGCGTCAGAATTTAAAAAGATATATAATCTTGAAGTTCTCGTGATGCCGACAAACATGCCGATGATCCGCGATGACAGGAATGACTTGATTTACAAAACAGAAGAAGAAAAAATCAAAGCTGTTATCGTCGAAGTAAAGGAACTCAACAAATCAAAGAGACCGGTGCTGATAGGCACAATATCCATCGAGAAATCTGAACTGTTAAGCAAATACCTGACCCGTTCCGGTGTTAAACATCATGTTCTCAACGCGAAAAATCATGAACGCGAAGCGGAGATAGTTTCTCAGGCCGGTCAACCGGGGATGGTTACCATATCAACCAATATGGCCGGACGCGGTACCGATATTAAACTGGGGGAAGGGGTGGCCGAGTTGGGCGGACTCCATATTCTGGGAACGGAACGGCACGAAAGCCGGCGTATTGATAATCAATTGAGAGGTCGCTCCGGCCGTCAGGGAGATAAAGGATCATCTCAGTTTTACCTTTCTCTGGAAGATGATTTGCTGCGCATCTTCGGTGCGGAACGCATATCTTCCATTATGGACACGATAGGCATTGAGGAAGATCAGCCCATCGAACACAAGTATATATCCCGCGCCATTGAAAATGCCCAGAAGCGCGTTGAAGGGCAGAATTTTGATATCCGCAAACATCTGCTTGATTATGACGATGTCATGAATAAACAGCGAAAAGTCATTTACGAGCAACGTAGAAAAGTATTACGCGGCGAGGATTTATGGAAGGATGTTGAAGAAATAATTGAAGAAGTGGTTGATGATTTTCTTGATGAATTTGTCAATGAAAAGGTTCGCCCTGATGAGTGGAATCTGACGGGGCTGGATGATGCGATATTTAAACAGGTCAATATCCGTTTAAATCTTGCCAACTCCGAGCAGGTAGCTTCGGCTCAGTCTATGAGGGAGTTCATTATTCAAAATATTCAAAAATTATTGCGTGACAAAGAAACTTCCTTCGGCAATGACCTGATGAATTATCTGATGAAAGTGATTATGCTGCAGGCGATTGACGCACATTGGAAAGAGCATCTTCTGGCCATGGACCACTTGCGGGAAGGTATCGGCCTGCGCGGTTACGGTCAGAAGGACCCGGTACGCGAATATCAGCGCGAAGGTTATGAAATGTTCATGGAGATGATTTTTCAGGTTAAGATGGATACATTGCAGAAACTCTGTCTGGTACGCATCCAGAAGGAAGAAGAGGTGGAAGAAATCAGGCAGAAGCAGAAACAGGATTACATATTAAGCAGAGGAGAGGATACACCGGCGCCGCAATCAATTAAGCGCGAGGGCAATAAAGTGGGCCGCAATGATCCTTGTCCCTGCGGCAGCGGCAAAAAATACAAGAAGTGTTGTGGTGCCTAGCAAGGTAAAGAGGAGCAAATGATATGACAAAAAAATTTAATAAAATTAGTGTTCCCGGTTTTCTGGCCAACGGGATTTCTGTGGGAATCAAAGGCGGAACAGCCAAAGACCTTGGTTTGATTTATTCAACGATACCAGCCAAGGCAGCGGCGCTGTTTACAAAAAATACGTTTAAGGCGGCACCCGTATTGATTGATATGGAACGAATAAAAAAAGGCATGGCACAGGCGATTATAACGAACAGCGGTTGTGCCAATGCCGCTACCGGCAAGGAGGGATTGCAGGACGCCCTGGCAGTTTCCGCCGCCCTGGCGAAACAATTGAAAATTAAGGAAGACTTGATTTTATTAGGTTCCACCGGAGTTATCGGGAAAAAACTGCCGGTTAAAAAAATTGAGGCAGGCATGAGTAAACTCGTTAAAGGATTAAATGACTCCGGCATTGAAGATGCGGAAACGGCGATGATGACAACGGATAAATATCCTAAGATAGCCATTCGCAAAGGAATTGTCGGGGCTAAAGAAATAACTATTTGCGGTATTGCCAAGGGAGCCGGGATGATGGAACCCAATATGGCTACCTTACTGACATATGTAATGACCGATGCCCTGATAGATTCCAAAGCGCTCAATACGGTTTTTCATCAGGCTATTGATGCAACATTTAATACCATCAGCGTGGACGGCTGCATGAGTACCAATGACACGGCGATTGTTCTGGCCAATGGTCTGGCAGGCAACAATCCTCTGGAGCGCGCTCAGGCCCGTCTGCAGCGTTTTCGCGATATGTTATGTGAAGTGCTCAACGAACTTTCCCATTCTGTTGTTAAAGACGGCGAAGGAGCCACAAAATTCATTTCCATTCTGGTGGAGGGCGCAAAATCGAGATCGGACGCCCGCCGCGCCGCTTACGCGATCGCCAACAGTAATCTGGTCAAGACGGCATTTTTCGGTGCAGATCCCAACTGGGGAAGGGTGATAGCCGCCCTGGGAGCTTCCGGAATTCCTATGGAAAAAGAAAGAGTTAGCCTGTTTTTCGGCGATATGATGGTTTATGCCCAGGAAACAGGTATGAATGCCAACTTGAATGATTTGAGAAAAATATTCCAGAAAGACAGGATTGATGTCCGGGTCAGCCTGGGTGGAGGAGACAAATCTTATTGTGTCTATACCTCTGATCTTTCTCATGATTATGTGAAAATTAATGCCGAATATTCGACTTGAAAATGTTCATATTAATAATTTATTTAATTGTTGTCTGAATATCGTAGTTTAAGCTTGAACAAATATGACATTTGTGCTATTTGCGGCGCAACTTCACACATCTTCCGATTGCCGGCACGTTGCTTATAACTTAAGTGTGCTCCGGTAAAATGACGGAGATGGAGGATAAAAAACAAAAGGAGAGATTTATGTCTGCTATTTCAATGAAATTGTTACTGGAAGCCGGTGTCCATTTCGGGCATCAAACCAACAAATGGAATCCCAAAATGAAGCCCTATATTTTCGGGGCGAGAAACAATATCTACATTATCGATTTGCAGCAAACCGTTGGCATGTTTCAGAGTGCTTACAATTTTGTCGTGGATACGGTAAGTGAAGGTAAGGCTGTTCTTTTTGTGGGAACCAAAAAACAATCTCAGGAAGCCGTTAAAGAAGAAGCGACACGCTGTGGTATGCCTTATGTCAATCAGCGCTGGCTGGGAGGCATGCTGACCAATTTTGTTACGATAAAGAAAAGCATTGACCGCTTAAATACTCTGGCGGCCATGTTTGATGATGACAGCATAAAAGCTTTTCCGAAAAAAGAAATAACCAAGCTGCAGAAAGAAAAAGAAAAACTCGAAAGCGTGCTGGGCGGAATTCGTACAATGAAATCATATCCGGCAGCCATTTTTGTGGTTGATCCCAACCGCGAGCATATTGCCGTCAAGGAAGCCAAGAAGCTGAAGGTGCCCATAGTAGCTATTGTGGACACCAATTGTGATCCTACTGATATAGACTATGTAATTCCCGGCAATGATGACGCCATCAGGGCAATCAAACTTTTTGCTTCTAAATTTTCTGATGCCGTGCTTGAGGGGAAGAAGCGCTTTGAGGAAAAAATTGCAGCACAGTCCAATAAGGAAACGGCAGCGGCGGCGGAAGGGGAAGCTGTGAAAGCCGAAGCTGATATACCGGAAAGCGTTGAAATGGAAAGTGAATCCGACAGTGCGGAATAAGGACAAAAAGTATAAATAAAAATATGTTTATCAGAATTGTGAGGAGGTAAATTAAATTGGAAATATCTTCAGCAATGGTTAAAGAATTAAGGAC
Source organism: Deltaproteobacteria bacterium (assembly GCA_022703375.1). Classification (GTDB taxonomy): domain Bacteria; phylum Desulfobacterota; class Syntrophia; order Syntrophales; family Smithellaceae; genus JAKLDS01. The sequence continues at coordinate 7,620 of JAKLDS010000061.1, forward strand.
AAAAACCGGCGCCGGAATGATGGATTGCAAAGAAGCTCTGGCGGCAGCGGGTGGAGATTTTGAAAAGGCGATTGATTTTTTGAGAAAAAAAGGTTTATCGGCGGCGACTAAAAGATCATCCAAGGCGGCTAAAGACGGTACGGTCGCATCTTATATTCATATGGGCGGTCGCATCGGTGTCATGGTAGAGGTTAATTGTGAAACTGATTTTGTTGCCAAGACGGACGATTTTCAGGCAATGGCCAAAGATATTGCCATGCATGTGGCGGCTTCCAATCCTCTTTATCTGAAACCGGATGAAATTTCCGCGGAAGCCCTGGAAAGGGAAAAAGAAATATACCGCAGCCAGTTGCGCGAAGAGAAAAAACCGGAAAAAATCTGGGATAAAATTATCGAAGGCAAACTCAAGAAATATTACGAAGATGTCTGCTTAACAGAACAGAAATTTATCAAAAATACCGATATTACAGTCGGAACACTGGTTAATAATATGATTGCCAAAACAGGCGAAAACATTATGATTCGCCGTTTCGCGCGATTCCAGCTGGGTGAGGAAATTAAAAAATAAATGGTTACGAAAAAAGCCGTTTATTCGCGTATTCTTCTGAAATTAAGCGGTGAGGCGCTGTTAGGAAAACAATCTTCCGGCGTTGATCCCGATGTGGCGAATTATGTCGCTTCCGAAATAAAATCAGTAGCCGGTTTACCGGTGCAAATCGGCATTGTCATCGGCGGCGGCAATATTTTCCGCGGCATTGCGGCAAGTTCCCGCGGCATGGAAAGAACTTCCGCCGATTACATGGGAATGCTGGCTACAGTAATTAACAGCCTCGCCCTGCAAAGCGCTTTGGAAATGCAGGGCATTGAGACGCGCGTGCAAACGGCAATCGAGATGCGTGAGATTGCTGAACCGTTTATTCAGAGGCGCGCGCTGCGTCATCTGGAAAAGGGAAGAATTGTTATCTTTGCCGGGGGCACCGGAAATCCTTATTTTACTACTGATACCGCGGCGACATTACGCGCGATGGAAATTAAAGCAGATGTCATTATGAAAGCCACTAAAGTGGATGGAGTGTATGATAGCGATCCGGCAAAAAATCCCGAAGCAATTATGTTCAAAAAAATCAGCTATATTGATGTATTAACCAAAAACCTTAAAGTAATGGATGCAACAGCAATTTCACTTTGCCGCGATAATTCATTGCCGCTGGTTGTTTTCAATTTGCAGAAAAAAGGAAATATTAAAAAGGTTATCTGCGGTGAAAAAATCGGCACTTATGTAGGAGAATAATCATGAAAGATCAGATTTTTCAGAAACTAAAAGAAGAAATGGAAAAAACTATTTCCGGTTTGGAAAAATCTTTCAGCAGAGTCAGAACAGGCCGCGCGTCGGTTGCCCTGCTCGATGGAATTAAAGTTGAATATTACGGCACTCCCACTCCTTTGGCGCAGGTAGCAACTCTTTCGGTACCGGAAAGCCGCTTGATTGTCATCGCTCCCTGGGATGCAACGATAATCGGCGCTATAGAAAAGGCAATTCAGAAATCGGATTTGGGTCTGATGCCTTCCAATGACGGCAAGGTTATCCGCCTGGGGATTCCACAACTCACGGAAGAGAGACGCAAAGAACTGGTTAAAGTTGTTAAGAAAATGGCCGAAGAGGGTAAAATTAAGTTGCGCAACGCGCGCCGGGATGCCAACGAAGAGCTGAAGGAATTGAAAAAAGATAATAAAATCGCAGAAGATGAACTTTTTAATGCACAGAATGAAGTACAGAAATTAACAGATAAATTCATCGAAAAAACGGATAAGGTTCTTCTTACTAAAGAAAAAGAAATAATGGAAATCTAGCAAGAACTTCTCGTAAATACTTTAACTTATAAATGGGGAGCTAGATTGTCTTAGTCTCCCCATTTTTTTGACGGCCTCGTAAAAAGTCCCCGGCATGCGCCGGGCAGGCATATGCGAAGAGTATCCGGCGTATGCCGGATAAGCTACAGCCTCTCGTCATTGCGGCCCTTCGGCAAGCTCAGGGCAGGCTCAATACTAATTGCCTGTCATGGTGAGCCTGTCGAACCATGCGCGTCTTGCCTCTGGAGCTTTTTACGAGGCCGTCGAATATGGTATGTTGAAAAGGCTGTCTGCCTCTGATAGGATATCTCACATCAATGGAGATAACATGATTAATCTCGATAAACAAAAACTGCCCCGTCATATCGCCGTTATTATGGATGGCAATGGCCGCTGGGCGAAAATGCATACCATCGGTCGCATTTTAGGGCATAAAAAAGGCGCGGAAGCAGTCCGGACTACAGTCAGAACATGTCGTGAAATAGGAATAAAATATCTAACGCTTTTTGCTTTTTCCGTTGAAAACTGGTCACGTCCCTCTGAAGAGATTGATGCATTGATGTCGCTTTTAGAGGAATATCTGGATAAAGAAACAAATGAACTCAATAAGCAGGGCATCAGGCTCCGGACAATCGGCAATATCGGCTCGCTGTATAAAACAGTTCGCGATAAACTTGATAATTCGATAAAAATGACTGCCGGTAATGAGGGCATGATATTAAATTTAGCCCTCAGTTACGGAGCCCGTGATGAAATAATAGAAGGCGTAAAAAAAATCACACAGGAGGCGCAGCAGGGGAAGATTCGCCCGGAAGATATTACAAAAGAAAAGTTCGGCAATTATCTGTACACAAAAGCTATGCCTGATCCTGATTTGTTAATCCGTACCAGCGGCGAATATCGAATCAGTAATTTCCTTTTGTGGCAAATGGCCTATACGGAATTTTACTTTACCGATGTTCTCTGGCCGGACTTTGGCAAAAAAGAGCTATTGAAGGCAATTGCCGAATACCAGAACAGGGAAAGACGTTTTGGCCTGACCAGCGAACAGTTGCAGAAAAATATTTCAGCCAATGCCAAAATATGAAACGGAGAAGCCAATGGCTAATTCTTTAAAGCAAAGATGGATTACGGGCATTATTTTGGCTGCAGTAGTATTGGCGTTGATTATTTTTTGTCCACCGCTTTTTTTTATGTTTTTGATTGCCTTTTTTTCTGTGGCCGGAATCTGGGAATATAGCAATATCGTTTTTCGCCGGGATTTTTTAAAGGAAAAAATTGAAGGTGTTATCCTTGCTCTGATTATTCCTCTTGTTTTCTTCAGCGGCAATCATCAGCTGGTAATAGCCGCTCTGGTTTTCTGCATCTTGATGACTTTTATAATTTTTATCCTGACTGTCAGGAATGCCGAATTCGATATTATGTCGGTGGCTAAAGTTATTTTCGGCATGATGTACATACCTTTTCTATTGTCGCATTTTGTGTTGGTGCGTTCTCTGGAAAAGGGTGAAATGTGGGTGATATTTATTCTGATAATTGCGTTTGCCGGGGATACTGCAGCCCTGTATACAGGCAAATATTTCGGAAAAAAGAAGTTGTGTCCGCATATCAGCCCGGGTAAAACTGTTGAGGGGTTAATCGGTTTGATGGCCGGCAGTATTTTATTCTGCCTGATTTACAGCTATTTTGTATTTCCGGGAATTTCTTTTTTACACGTGATTATTATGGCGCTGACAGGTGGTGTTATCGGGCAACTGGGTGATCTTGCCGAATCGGCAATCAAAAGAAAATATGGCCTGAAGGATGCCAGTGCCCTTTTGCCGGGGCACGGAGGGCTTTTGGACAGGATGGATTGCCTTCTCTTTATTGCACCGTTTATTTACTATTATCTGATACTGGTGATGGGTAAATGAAAATAATTTCAGTCCTCGGATCAACGGGTTCCATCGGTGTCAATGCCCTGGACGTTGTCGGGAGAAACCAAAAGCTTTTTCAAATAGGAGCTCTGGCCGCCGGGCGCAATATCACTTTATTAAAAAAGCAGATAGAAAAATTCCGGCCGGCGATTGCCGCTGTCCGTGAGGAAAAGGACGCACTGCAATTACGGAAATTGCTGGCGGGAAAAACCGATACAAGAATAGTGGCCGGTCTGGAAGGAATGAAACAGGCGGCATCTGCTGATAACTGTCAGATGGTCATTTCCGCAATATCAGGCGCCGCCGGTTTGATTCCCACACTGACGGCGATTGAGGCTGGTAAAGATATCGCGCTGGCCAACAAGGAAACAATGGTAATGGCCGGAGCGATAGTAACAAAAAGAGCGGAAAAGAAGGGGATAAAAATACTGCCGGTGGATAGTGAGCACAGCGCCATATTCCAGTGTCTGGAAGGGCAGCGAAGAGAAAATATAAAGCGCATAATTCTGACAGCGTCGGGCGGGCCTTTTCTGCACTATAAAAAATCTCAATTGGCCAGGGTTAAATTAAAGCATGCCCTGAAACATCCCAACTGGAAAATGGGAAATAAAATTACCATTGATTCCGCTTCAATGATGAATAAGGGCCTGGAAGTTATTGAAGCAAAATGGCTGTTTAATGTTGACATAAAGCAAATCGAGGTACTAATTCATCCGCAAAGCATCGTTCACTCGCTGGTTGAATTTAATGATGGTGCGCTGCTGGGGCAGCTGGGAATTCCCGATATGCGTATTCCCATTTCCTATGCTTTATCTTACCCGAACAGAATAAATAATAATTTACCGGCGCTTAACCTTCTGCAAACGGGCAAGCTGGAATTCATCAAACCGGATAGAAATTTATTTCCCTGCCTGCGTCTGGCTTGTGAAGCCGGCATAAAGGGAGGTACAATGCCTGCCGTGTTGAATGCAGCGAACGAAGAAGCGGTCGGAGCTTTTATCGCCGGGAAAATTAAGTTCACCGATTTGCCGAAGGTTGTGGAAAAAGTTATCGCCGCGCATGATTTTGCCGCTGATCCGGCGCTTAATGAAATCCTCGAAGCCGATTTGTGGGCCAGGCAAGAGGCCATAAAAAAAATAGAAAGGATAACTGTTTAATGGGTATTTCCATTATTTCTTTTATAATTCTTCTGGGAGTTCTGATATTCTTCCATGAGTTGGGACATTTTCTTGCAGCAAGATTTTCCGGTGTCGGTGTCCTGAAGTTCTCGCTTGGTTTCGGTCCGAAAATAATCGGCAAGAAAATCGGTGAAACCGAATATGTTCTTTCCGCCGTTCCTTTAGGAGGATACGTGAAGCTCCTCGGAGAATCGGAAGACGATGAATTGTCTCCAGCCGACGAGAAACGATCTTTTCTGAAACAATCACCCTGGAAAAGAATAATGATTGTCGCTGCCGGGCCTGTTTTTAATTTTGTTCTGGCGATAATAATTTACATGTTTATTTTCATGTATGGCGTACCTTCTCTAACCACCGAAATAGGGCAGGTCGCTAAAGATTCGGCAGCGCTGGAAGCCGGTCTGATGAGCGGTGATAAAATTATCTCCATCAATGATATAAAGGTCAACCACTGGGATGACATCAAGCCCATTATTAATGAAATAAAAGACAAAGAAGTTGTTGTTGTTCTGGAGAGAGCGGCACAGACAAAGGAATTTAAAATCAAAGCCCGATTATCCAAGGCAACAAATATGCTGGGCGAGGAAGTCCCCGCCTATATTCTGGGAATTACGGCAGCGGGCAAAGTTGTAACTGAAAGAAAAAATCCCTGGTCAGCGACAGTCCTGGCTCTGCAGAAGACCTGGCAGTTCAGCGAACTTACCGTTGTTGTTTTCGTTAAAATGATTACTGGTAAAGTATCTCCGCGTAACCTGGGTGGGCCGATATTTATTGCTCAGGCCGCCGGAGCAGTCGCCAAAGAAGGGTTTATTCCGTTTCTTGTTCTGATAGCTATCCTGTCGATTAATCTGGGTGTGATAAATCTTTTTCCGGTTCCGATTCTGGACGGGGGGCACATTCTGTTCAATGTTATCGAGCTTATCCGGAGAAAACCGCTCAGCGTCAAAGCGCAGGGCATGGCCCAACAGATTGGTTTTGCTCTTCTCATAATGCTGATGATTTTCGTTATTATGATTGATATAGAACGATTGAATTTAAAAATTATTAACGACATTATGAAATATTTCAAATAAATCCATGCTGATTCTGGCTTTTGATACATCCTCACCGACTGCTTCCGTGGCACTGCTGCGGCATAATACTATTCTTTATGAAGTCTTGATTAACACGGGATTGAATCATTCCGAAATTCTTCTTCCGGCAATAGATGAGGCCATGAGGAAGGTTGATCTGGCAATGAAAGATATTGATTTGCTGGCCTGTACCTCTGGTCCCGGCTCGTTTACGGGACTGCGGATTGGTTGCAGCACCTTAAAGGGGCTGGCGTTCGCCACGGAAAAGCCTGCTGTTGCAGTATCATCGCTGGAAGCTGTCGCCTCCAATATCTGTCCGACTTCCCGAATGATTTGCGCGATGCTGGATGCCGGGAGGGGGCAGGTTTACACGGCCTGTTATCGGCTGAATAAAACAGGCGCATTGGAGAAAATCGGAGGCGAAAAAGCGGCATGCCCGCAGGAGATAATTAAAGAAACAGAAGGAGATGTTATCTTTGCCGGTGACGGGGCGATGAGGTATGCCGAAATTATCAAAGGAAGCGGGAAGAAAAATTTTCTTATTGTTTCCGGGGCGCAAAATTATATCCGGGCGTCCGCAGTCGGTATCATAGCACGAGAAAAATACAGACGCAACGAGCTTATCAATCCGGCGACTTTTACACCTCTTTATCTGCGTCCGGCCGATGCCCGCCCGAAAAAACCCCTGTTTGAAAACAATTAATATAAGCTGAAACAATTCCGTGTGCACAGAACTTCGGGATTGTTAAGTTAATGAGACCCAAGCTACAGGAATCCCGATTAATCGGGATTCCTGTAGCTGGCAGGTCGAATTATCCCTCGTAGTGAGCACACGATTAAGTTTCCAATTCCGATAATATCGGGATTACTTTGGGGTTCATACCAATTTAGCTTTAATCATCTAAGAGAGTTGAGTCTTCTTCACTAAATAAGTTTTACTTTTGAAACTCAATAGACTTATTCAACTCTCTATTCGGCATATGTAAAATAATTACGTTCCATTATTCTGTAAATCTATAATCACAGTCTAATGGAACACTATGGCTAAAGATGATGTAATTGTAGATGAAACAACGAAGCAGAAAGTGACCTTTCCCCCGTAAACTAGACCATTTAAAAATTGAGTCCTTCCTGATAATAAAAAAGTAAGGGAGGATATAAGAATGAAAGGTAAGCGATTTTCACCGGAACAAATCATTAGGATTATTAAGGA
>JAKLDS010000062.1 GCA_022703375.1 Deltaproteobacteria bacterium
CTTCTGACTTTACCGGATTAAAGCTGGCGAGCGTCTGGTCAATGCCCATCGCCAAAACAGATTTTTCCGAAAGGATTCGGATATCACCCAGCTGCCCTTTGCCTATCAGCATCATGGCGATTTTAGCCATGTCTGTCGGTGTGCTGTATAATCCGCCGGATCCGAAAGTGTTTAAAAACAATTGCGGCAAGGGCTCATTGCCTTTGTATCTTTTGGCAAAGCTGCCTTCCGGAAGATAATTCCGGGGATAATAGCTGTGCTTCATGCCCAGAGGAATAAATATTTCGTCATGGACAAATCGTGCGTAGCTTTTTCCGGTAACCGCCAGAACCAGCTGCTCGATGATGGTAAAGCCGTCATTGCAATAAACGCTCAGATAACCGGGCGGGTGCTTCAGCCGCTGTGTTTTGAGAGTTTCCAGCACCTGTGCGGAAAAATCGAACGGCAAAGGAGATGTGGTTTCAGCGTTGCGCTCATCGGTGCCTGGGAAGCCTGATGAATGGTTGAGCAGCATCCTGACCGTAATCTGATTGTATTCGGGAGAAAGCATCCTGAATGATTTGATGTAATTTGTGAGCGGTGCATCAAGAGAAACCAGTTTCTGATCTGCCAGTTTCATAACAGCGATAGCAGCCAGCACCTTGCTGGTCGAGCCTATACAGTACATCGTATCGGCCGTCGGCGCAGTCTTTGCTTCTTTATCCGCCAGGCCGAAGGATTCCGTCCATACCAATCTGTCTCCGTCAACGAATGACAGCGAGATGGATGAGGCGCCGGTTTTTTCCATAATTTCCTTAGCGGCAGTCCGGCCTTCAGAAATAGCGGCATTGTAAGAAAAAGGGGATGAAGAAGAACGAAAAAGGCAACCGGCAAAAAACATGATGCAAAAAATAACGAAAATAATACTGACTGCCATTAAGAGATGTTTCCCGAAGATTTTATTCATTCCTGCCTCCGCGCTCTCTTTCGCCGGACAAAACACAGTCATCAGATTTAAGGAAATTTGCAAATTTTGGTTGGCCCGAAGTATAGGACAATGAAATCATATATGTCAAAGGGAAAAAATAATAAATTTTAGGGAATTACCTGAAAATAATTATGGCGGGCAAAAATGCGCTGCAAATATGACGGTGCCAATCCTCTTGTCAGACCGCAATCAACGTTATTGACGATTAGCCTGCGCATAAATCTTTACACTTTCCGGCAATGATTTAAAAAGTTTTCTGCAGCTTTTTTAAGCAATTGACAAACCCGGTCCGGGAGAAAGGCGATTCAGCCACCAGACGAGTCTCCACCAGGATGGTTCGATAATTATTGTTTTGTTTTTGGCAATGGCGTTCAGGACTTTATTTTGAAGATATCCCAAGGCATGGTTATAAATTAAATAACCGCCATGACTAAAGAATCAGCCCTCCCACGTCAAATCACTGTCCGTAAATTCCTGGGCCAACACTCCTTTGGCTTTTGCCGCGTCCGATTCAGGAACGAAAATCCGCACTTCACCGAGGCCATCAACAGTCAAAGAGTATGATATTACTCCGATTGCTTCATATTGCAGACGCACCGGTATACCATCCGTTTGGAGCCTGCCCCGAATAATTTGCGCGTTAATCATTCCCGCAGCACGGCAGATTATTATCCACTTCTCATTTTTCATGAAAAAAATAAAATTATTTCTGGTAAATTCGGTTTGTTTTTATTATAGCGATATGCCTTTTTTTAATAAAGATAAAGGATTTGTTTGTCAAAACGATATTTTAAGTAAAAACAGGCTAAACACTATATATTGTGGTATAATTTAGTTTGTAACACATTTTGTTGTATTTTTTCTTTACAAAGGACTTTTCTTTTGCTAAAATTTTATAAATCATAAAACTGAGAGTCGAAGATAAATAGCTTATGAAGCTAAAAAGACTGGAAATATCTGGCTTTAAATCATTTCGCGATAAAGTCGTACTCGATTTTTCCGACGGGATTACCGCTATTGTCGGTCCTAACGGCTGCGGCAAGTCTAACGTTGTTGATGCCATCCGCTGGGTAATGGGCGAGCAAAGAGTCAAGGCGCTGCGCGGCAAAAAGATGGATGATGTTGTTTTCAACGGCAGCGACGATTCGGCAGCGGTCAGCATGGCGGAGGTTGTGATGACGCTTTCCGGCGACGGAGCCGGGTTTCCCGGAGCTTATGCGGAAATGCCTGAAGTATCTGTTTCCCGCAAAGTAGTCCGCGACGGCGAGAGCGAATATTGCCTCAATAAAATTACCTGCCGGCTGCTCGATATTAAAGAATTTTTCATGGGTACGGGTGTCGGCGCCAGGACTTATTCGCTGGTGGAACAGGGCAGCGTCACGACGCTGGTGGAAGCCAAGCCGGAAGACAGAAGGCTGTTCATTGAAGATGCCGCCGGTGTGTCAAAATACAAAAGCCGCAAGGACGCCGCTGTTCGCAAGATGGAAGCAACCCAGCAGAACATTCTGAGGCTCAATGATATTACCAGAGAACTGAAATCACAGCTCAATGCCATTTCCCGCCAGGCCAAGAGAGCTGAACAATATAAGGAAATAAAGCAGCGTATTAAAGATGCGGAATTGACGCTGGCTCTGCAAAACTATTCGGAACTGGCGCAAAAAGTCGCTGCTCTGCAAAAGCAGCGCGAAGAAATCGAACAACAGAATGACGGCGTATACGCCAGTCTGGAAGCGAAGGAGTCGGCGCTGGCAGAAATCAAAGCCAGGCTGCTGGAAAACGAAGAACTAATTTCCCGGAGCCAGCAGGAACTTTACGAAGTTAAAAATTCCATTAATATCCGGGAAAAGAATATTGAATTCTCCCGCCGGCAAATCACCGAGGCCACCGAACGTAAACAGAAGGACGCCGCGGAAATAAATCAGCTGAAAACGAAGAAATCAGAACGGGCAGAGGAGGTTGCTGCCCTGCGGCAAAATGCGGAGGCTGTTCAAGGCAAGCTCTCTTTGCTGAAGGCGGAGCATGATGAAGGCCAGCGGAAAGTTCAGGAACTGGTGAACGCCGATAAAGAAATAAACAGCCAACTCGATGAAAAGAGAATTCACTGCTTTGACGTAATGAACGAAAAATCAAAGCTGAAGAACATGATTGCCGTTCTGTCCCGCAGCAGGGAAGATTTGCAGAAACGGGAAGAGCGGGAAAAACTGGAAATTGATGAAGACAAAAAAAGGCTCGATGAGTTGACAGGACGGCTGCAAACCATAAACAACGGATTGGCCGGTGATGAAGAAGAATTTGGCCGGACGGCCGCAAGAAAAGAATCCGCCCGGGAACAGTTGGAGCGCTCTAAATCGGATTTGCAGCTGTGCGAAGAGAGGCTGGCGCAAATCAAGGAGGATAACGGCGTCAAAGCATCAAGGCTGAGTTCGCTTAAGGAATTTGAAGAAGCCTATCGCTGGTGCAATGAAGGAATCAAGGCGATTACCGAAAAGCAGGAAACGCGGGATTCCTTTTACGGCGTTGTTGCCGACCATATCAACGTGCCGCGGGAATATGAAACAGCCGTCGAGGCTGTGCTGGGTGAAAAATTGCAGTATGTAGTTGTCAAAAGCCAGGAAGACGGAATCCGGGCAATTGATTATTTGAAAAATTTTCAACTGGGACGGGGCAGTTTTGTACCGGTGGAGCTGAGGAGCCGTTCTGCGGAGGCATACAGTGCGGAGCATCTTCAGGAGGCGGAACCTCTCCTGAGCAAGGTTACGGTTAAGGAAAACTTTCAGCAGATTGCCGATTGTCTGCTGGGCGATGTTTTATTAACCCCCTCCATTGAACGAGGCATCTCTCTGTGGAAGAAAAATGGTTTCAGGGGAACTTTTGTGACGCCTGACGGCGATACGATAAGCCCGCATGGTGTGCTCACCGGTGGGAGCGGCTCGGCGGTAGAGAAGAGTCTGCTCGCGACCAAGCGGGAAATCGGCGAGCTGGAAACCATGCTGGCAAGGTTGGTTTTGGAGTTGGAAAGCGAAACGGAGCAGCGCAGGGTATTAATCACCGCTATTGCGCAATGGGAAGAGGAGCTGAACCAGGCCAAGAATAATATCCACAAACTGGAAATTGATATCAACAGCAGAAAGAAAGACCGTGAACGCTTTGAAGATGAAGCGGAACGTCTGAAACAGAGGATTGCCGCACTGGAATTCAGCAGGCAGAACATTAAGGCAGAAGAAGCTGAAGCTGAGGAAAAGCTGCGCAGTATCAACACGGAACTGCTGCAGAAGGAAGAAGAAGAAAAAGCGCTCAATGAAATAATTGCCGTGTTCAATGCGCAAAAAGAGCAATCGCGTTTGACCATAGGCGAACAGGAACACGACCTGACCGGCAAAAAAGTGTTGCTCGCTTCCCTGGAAGAGAAAAAAGAAGCGGATTTGCGGACAATGTCGCGCCTGCAAAACGATATTGCCGCCATGGAAAAAGAAGTGCTGCTAAAAGAGGAGGAAATTGCTTCCTGCGAAAAGCAACTGGCCGGGCTGGCACAGTTAATCGAGACGGAGCAGGCGGCATTAAAAGAGTTTTACAACGCCTTCGCTTTGCAGGAAGCCGAGCTGGCCGACCGGAAAGCGGGCCTCAGCAGCGAAGATGCGAAATTGAAAGCGCTGGAAGCAGAGATCAGGGAAGTAAAAAAGAAACTCGATGAATTAAACCGGCAATTAAACGAGACGGAAATGCAGCACCGTGAAACTCTGCTCTATATGGAAAATCTGAAAAACACCGTTATGGAAAAACACAACGAAGCGCTGGAAAGCATGTTTGCCGGATTTGCCGGTATTTCTGAAGAGAGGGCTGCCGAACTGAACTCACTTCTGGAAAAAGACAGACAGACAATCGGCGCTTTCGGCGAAGTCAATCTGCTGGCTCTCAGCGAATACGAAGATCTGGACAAACGTTATCAATTCCAGGTAGCCCAGGTAGCTGATTTGAACGCGTCGCTCAATGCTCTGCAAAGAACGATTACGCGCATCAATAAAATATCCCGCCGGCGTTTTGCTGAGACTTTTGCCGCCGTCAATGCCTGTTTCAAGGAAGTTTTCACCCATATTTTTCCGGGCGGACGCGGTGAGTTGCTCCTGACCGACGAAAACGATCTGCTGGAGACAGGTGTGGATATTGATATTCAGATTCCCGGTAAAAGGGCGCAAAGCGTCAGCCTTCTTTCCGGCGGAGAGAAATCGCTGGCGGCTGTTGCGTTGATTTTTGCCATCCTGATGTACCGGCCGACTCCATTTTTGGTGCTGGACGAAGTTGACGCCGCCCTGGATGACGCCAATACCAATCTGATTAACAGGTTGATCAGAGATGTCGCCGCCAAATCTCAGATAGTTCTGATTACTCACAATAAGAGCACGATGGAAGTTGCGGACAGTCTTTTCGGCGTAACGATGCAGAAGAAGGGAATATCATCGCTGGTATCCGTCAACCTTCATTAATGAGATTCGAATTCCGGAATTGTAGCGCATAACCTAACGGTCATAAGTCGGAATTAGTTAGTCGAATTAATCCCGATAGTCCCGACTTGTCGAGAACGTGTCGGGACTGATGACACCTTTGAGTGAGAGCGCAGTGGACTGAATTTGTAATTCAAACTATCCGGCATTAGTAGTAAAATACCATTCTTTACTTTCCGGTAAAAAATCGTTAATAAACAATAAATCTTAAAAAAGGTGGAATAATGGGGAAAATTGGTTTTCTGGAAAAAATTAAAAAAGGACTGGCCAGGACCAGAAATGTTCTGACGTCAGACCTGGATGATCTTATCCTGGGAGAAAGAGTTCTTGATAAAGAATTGTTTGACGAAATAGAGGAACTGCTAATTACTGCCGACATGGGGCCGCAATTCGCTCACGATGTAATTACCGATATCCAGGAAAAAGTAAGCAGAAAAGAACTTAAAAACGCTCAGGAAATTAAAAAAATACTGCGCGCCAGAATGACGGAAATTCTGCGCCGGGTGGAAAAGCCGCTTCATATCACCAAAGGAAATCCCTTTGTCATTATGGTAATCGGTGTTAACGGGAGCGGGAAAACCACAACCATCGGCAAAATATCCGGCCAGTTGATTAAAGAAGGCCATGAGGTTCTGCTGGCCGCGGGTGATACTTTCCGGGCGGCGGCGATTGAACAATTGGAAGTATGGGGAAAACGCGTCGGCGCGCCGGTGGTCAAACAAAAAATCAATGCCGATCCAGCCGCAGTTGCTTTTGACGCCATGGGGAAAATCAAGGCGGGTTATCATGGCGTATTGCTGATAGATACGGCAGGCCGCCTGCACACGAGGGTCAATTTAATGGAAGAACTCAAAAAAGTAAAAAAAGTAATCAGCAGAGAATTAGCCGGTGCCCCGCAGGAAGTACTGCTGGTACTCGATGCCACCACCGGCCAGAATGCTGTTATCCAGGCAAAAATGTTTAAGGAAGATATCGGCGTTACCGGCATCATCCTCACCAAACTCGACGGCACATCAAAGGGCGGCGTTGTTTTGCGAATTGCCAGCGAGTTGGCTCTGCCGGTGCGTTATATTGGAGTCGGTGAAGGAATGGAAGATTTGCGCGGCTTTACAGCGGAAGAATTTGTCGCCGCCATTTTGGACGAATAAATATTATTTCGGTCAAAGCCTGATGAATAAAATATTTGCCATAGGCGATATCCACGGCTCACTCACGAAACTGCGGCAGCTCATGGAAATTATTCCAATTGACCGCAAAAATGACACGCTGCTTTTTATCGGCGATTATATTGACCGCGGCAAATCAGGAACAGCGGTAGTTGATTACATAATAGATATCCGCAAAGAGTTGAAAAAAGTAATTTGCCTGATGGGTAATCACGAACACATGTTTCTGCGTTATCTGGAAGGTATTGCGGAGGATTTATATTTGCAAAATGGCGGCATCGCCACTGTATCGGCATATGATATCCGCAGATCCGATCCGCCTGATTTAAGAAAAAGCACACTGCCCGAAGAACATGCGCTGTTTTTTTTCTCCCTCCTGACGTATTATGAAACTCCGGATTACATCTTTGTCCATGCCGGTCTGAAACCCGGAGTGCCTGTCGCGCAGCAGACGACTTATGATCTTATGTGGATAAGGCAGGAGTTCATTGCATCGGCATACGATTTTGGCAAGCTGGTGGTTTTCGGCCATACGCCGATGCCTCAGCCGCTGATTATGCCCAATAAAATAGGCATTGATACCGGCGCGGTTTTCGGCGGCAAGCTGACGTGCCTGGAACTGCCGGACAAAAAATTCTATCAGGTATAGAAAATGAAAATAATGGAATGCGTCCCCAATTTCAGTGAAGGGCGCGACGCGGCGAAATTAAAGGCAATTGCGGAAGTGCTGGAAAATTGTTCCGGCGTGCGGTTTATTGATTACAGTGGCGATACCGATCATAACCGCAGTGTTTATACTTTTCTGGGCGAGCCCGGAGCGTTGCTGGCCGCGGCTCTGGCTGCCTGCGGCAAGGCGCTGGAGCTAATCGATATGCGGCATCATCAGGGTGTTCATCCGCGGCTGGGTGCAGTTGACGTTGTCCCTTTTATTCCGCTGGCCGATTCGCCGATGCAGGATGCCGTTGATTTGGCGCATCGCTTTGGCCGCGAATTCAACGAACGTTTCGCGGTTCCCGTTTATTTTTACGGAGCCGCGGCTCTGCAGCCGGAACGGCGCGAACTGGCTGATGTGAGGCGCGGCGGATACGAAGGGCTGAGGCAAAAAATGATGACGCCGGAAGGCACGCCCGATGTCGGGAACCGGCAATTTAATGAGCGGGCCGGAGCGACAGCTGTGGGAGCCAGAAAGCCGCTGGTTGCTTTCAACATTAATCTGAACAGCGGTGATCTGGCTCTGGCATGTCGAATTGCCTCGCGCATCCGGGAAAAAAACGGCGGCTTGAAACATGTCCGGGCAATGGGAGTCATGCTGCAAGTTAAAGGCAGAAAAATCGCGCAGGTTTCGATAAATCTGACCGACTGTGATGAAATGCCTCTGAAAAACATATATGATCTTGTCCGCACAATTGCCGCTGCAGACGGTGTGGAAATCCTGGAATCGGAGCTGATCGGCCTGATGCCGGGAGCGGCGTTGCGGGGCGCCACGCCCGAAGAACTGAAAATCAGGAATTTTTCGCAACACTGCCTGCTGGAAACGCATTTGCGGAATTTCCGCCGCCGGTAGCGGCAAGCATGTTGACAGGTGGAGCAAAGCATGTTAAGCCGCCTCCTCAAGTTCAATGATTATTCACTCAGCTGTTTCGTATCAGGGAAGCCCCTGTAGCTCAGTAGGATAGAGCAACGGATTCCTAATCCGTGGGCCGCGCGTTCGACTCGCGCCAGGGGCACCAATCTTTTGTTCTTCTTGACAGCAAAGGAAAAATACCCTAGATTGACCGCGTTTTTCCGCTGAAGGAGTTAAGATTTTATGGTTACTAAAAAGCTGCGCCGTTTTGAAGATATCAAGGAAAAGAAAAATAAGAAGTCCACCCGGATGATTTATTTTTCCATCGTAATGGCCGGTATTTTAGCTTTGATAATTATCTTCTTTGTTTTTCTTTTTAACGCTATTTTCCCTCCTGTTGACATGGAGGCGATGAAAAGGAAAGAAAGAAAGCTGGCGATAATCTGGTTTTCCGACCCGCAGGAGCATTTTCTGGTTGCCGAAAAGCGCATTGTTTTTAAAGAAAACGATTCCGCCCAGCAGGCCAAGGAAATTGTCAAAGCTCTGCTCGACGGCTCCAAAACAGGCAAGGTTAACACTTTTCCCTCCGGGGTTACAGTCTGGGACGTCAAAGTTGATGACAAGGGCACGGCTTACGTTAATTTTTCCCAAAATCTGCTCAAATTACATCCGGGCGGTTCCACTGCGGAAATGGCTACAATTTATTCTTTAACCAATTCCATAACCGAAAGTGTCTCCAGCATCAGAAAAGTAAAGATTCTGGTGGAGGGCAGGGAGATTCCGTCAATCAAGGGACATATTTCGACAAAAAAAGAATTCAGCCGCAATCCCGACATTACTGTTCCGGATAAAGAAGAGGGGAGTAATTAATTTCTTTATGGCTCCCAAGTCCAAAATATCCCGTACCCGCAATATTGGAATAGTGGCCCATATTGACGCCGGCAAAACAACCGTATCGGAAAGAATCCTTTTTTACACCGGCAAATCATACAAAATGGGAGAAGTTCATGACGGCGAGGCCGTGATGGACTGGATGCCGCAGGAACAGGAAAGAGGCATTACCATTACATCCGCTGTGACCACCTGTGAATGGAAAAATCACGATATTCATATAATTGATACCCCCGGCCATGTAGATTTTACCATCGAGGTGGAAAGGTCGCTGCGCGTTCTGGACGGCGCGGTCGTTGTCTTTTGCGCTGTCGCCGGCGTTGAGCCGCAATCGGAAACCGTCTGGCATCAGGCCGATAAGTATGGTGTGCCGAAAATCGCGTTTATTAATAAAATGGATCGTGTCGGCGCGGATTATTTCGGCGCCATCGGCATGATGCGTGATCGTTTTACTTCCATACCGGTGCCGGTGCAGGTTCCCGCCGGCAGCGAGGATAATTTTCGCGGCGTTATTGATTTAATTAGACAAAAGTATCTGATCTGGGATGAATCAAGCCAGGGGCTGAATTATTCAGAAGCGGATATTCCCGCCGAATTTGCTGAAATGACAAAAGCCGGACGGGAGCAAATGATTGAAGCTCTGGCGGAAAACGATGACGAACTGGCTGATAAATATCTGGCGGGGGCAGAAATTGCCGCAGCGGACATTACTGCGGCCCTGCGCCGCGCAACCATTGCTTTAAAAATTGTGCCGGTGCTTTGCGGTTCGGCGTTGCGCAACAAGGGCGTTCAACCGGTGCTGGATGCCGTCGTTAATTATCTGCCTTCGCCGGAGGATGTTCCGCCGGTCCGGGGATTAAATCCCTTAACGAAAGAGGAAGAAATGAGGATTAGTTCCGATAAAGAGCCTCTGGCGGCGTTGGCTTTCAAAATTATGCAGGAGGAGGGCCGTAAGCTTACCTATGTCCGGATTTATTCAGGACAAATAAAAGCGGGCGATGAGGTGTATAATGCGGTAAAAAAGCGCAAAGAAAAAATTGCCCGGCTGCTGCGCATGCACGCCAACAAGCGTGAAAGAATTGAAAAGGCGGGAGCTGGTGAACTGGTGGCTGTTCTGGGCTTAAAAGAAACAACGACGGGCGATACGCTGTGCGATGAAACGAAACCGATCATGCTGGAACTGATGGAATTTTACGAACCGGTAATCAGCCAGGCCATAGAAGCGAAAACTCCCGCCGATCAGGAAAAGCTGGCTGTGGCGCTCGATAAACTGGCGGAAGAAGATCCGACTCTGCGCGTCAAATATGACGAGGAAACGGCGCAGACCGTAATTTCCGGCATGGGGGAGCTGCACTTGGAAATAATTGTAGACAGGCTGAAAAGGGAATTCAACGCTTATGTCAATGTGGGCAAGCCCCGGGTTGTTTACAGAGAAACAATTACCAGACCTGTGGCAGTGCAGGGGCTCTTTGAAAAAGAACTGGGCGATAAGAAGCATTTCGGCCAGGTTTATCTTGCTCTTTCTCCCCGCCCAACAGGTTCGGGCAACGAAATTATCAATAAACTTGATGAAAATATTATTCCTGCTGAATATCAGGAGGCGATTAAGGCCGGTATCAGCGAAGCAATGATGAGCGGCGTCATCAACGGTTATCCCGTGATGGATGTCGAAGTTAAGGTGACGGATGCCATATTCAAGGATGGTGAATCCACGGTACAGGGTTATAAAATCGCCGCCGCAACTGCTTTTCGCGATGGTTGCAATCAGGCTGATCCGGCGCTGCTCGAGCCGATTATGCTGGTTGATATTATTACGCCGACCGAGTTCATGGGTGATGTTATAGGCGATATCAACTCCCGCAAGGGAGAAATTCAATCTATTAATCCCAAGGGAACGGTCAGTGAAGTTAAAGCTAAAGTGCCGCTGAAGGCCATGTTCGGCTACTCCACCGATCTGCGTTCGGCGACTCAGGGACGTGCCGTATTTTCCATGATTTTTTCCGAATACAACAGGGCCTGATGCTCTTTGCCATAATACGGGGCAGCCCATCGTCCAAAGCTACTGTAATACAGGAAAAATGACATGCCGTCAGAAAACTTTGAACCGAAGACAGCTTCCCTGCTGGACCGCAACAAGCTCCTGCAGAGCGTGTTCAGGATGAGTGCGCTGCTTTCGGCGCCGGTCCGGCTCGAAGAGATTCTCAAAACAATTCTGGATGAAGTTGTTGATACCATCGGTTTTGACCGCGGCATAATACGTCTGTTCGATGAAACCAAACAGTATTTGCAGACCAAAGTAGTTAAAAATTATGAGCCGAATGAGGAAAGCCGGGCTTTTCAGGTGGCTCTGGACATTAAGGAACATGACTGCATTTCAACAAAAGTTGCCAAAAGCGGCCAGCCTCTTGTTTTTGAAGACGCAAAAAATGATCCGCGCATCACGGAAACGGATTTATGGCTGACGAAAATTTACGGCGACGGTTCCATCTTCTGCGCGCCGCTGAAAATTGAAGCGGATGTCATAGGAATTATTGCCGTATGGTGCCGCCGGAAAACAAAATTTTATCCGGAGGAAGTAAACCTTTTTTTAACTTTTGCCAGCCAGATCAGCATCATCATTCACAACAAACGTCTTTTGGAAGCAAACTCGGAAAAAATCCGCCAGTTAATGATTCTGCAGGAAGCTGTTGCCTCCATGAATTCCACCTACATGAATAACAGGAAAATCAGTGAAACTTTAATTCAGAGCGCTTTAAAGATATCCGGTGCTGATAAGGCTCTGACGTATTTTTGTGATGTTAGTAATGAACAGTGCATCGTCAATGACGGCGAGAGCTTTGTTGTCGGTGATTTTCAGACTTTACAGAAACTGGCGGATATTGAATTTCTCAAAACAGCGGTTGAAGCAAATAAAATTATGACCAGACGGGCGGGACAGACGGGTTCGCTTCCGTCCGTCACAGGTTTCTTCTACGCGGCGGAAATAGCCGTTCCTTTTAAAATTAAGGAAAAAATTAAAGGTGTTTTGTATCTGGCCGGAGATAAAACATTTTTTTCTCCCGATGAAATAAACATTCTTGATATTCTGGTGAAAAATGCCGCGGTTGCTTATGATAATGCCCTGATGCACGAGCAGCTTTCGCAGGAAGCCAGCACGTTGAAGACAGAAGTGCAGAAACTCAAGGAAAGGGAGGACAAGCTGCTCGGTTTTCATGAAATACTGGGACGTTCGAAAAAAATGCAGGGCCTTTTTCACGTCGTTGAAGAAGTAGCCAAACATAACACCAATGTTCTTATTCAGGGAGAGAGCGGCACCGGTAAGGAGCTCACCGCGCGCGCCATCCACCGGCACAGCGACCGCAGCGATAAGCCTTTTGTGGAAGTCAATTGTGCGGCAATTCCTTCCACCCTGCTGGAAAGCGAAATTTTTGGATATGAAGCCGGCGCATTTACCGATGCGCGGAAAAGAAAAATCGGCCTGCTGGAATCCGCCGACGGGGGAACGTTTCTGCTCGATGAAATCGGCGATATGAATTTCCATCTGCAGGCTAAATTTCTGCGCGTACTCGAAGACGGGTATATCCGCCGTGTCGGAGGAACGGAAAAAATATCCATCAATGTCCGTTTTGTTTTTTCCACCAACAAGGATTTGAATAAAATGGTTGCCGAAGGCACATTCCGCGAAGATCTTTACTATCGCATCAGTGTTGTTCCCGTGACGGTTCCGGCGCTGCGGGAAAGACCGGAAGACATTATCCTGATTGCCCGGTATTATATTGATGAGTTCAATAAAAAACTGATGAAGAAAGTAAAAAATATCAGCAAGGAAGCCGAAACTATTTTGAAAGCCTATCCCTGGCCCGGCAATGTCCGCGAACTGAAAAACATTATCGAAAGGGTGATGATTTTACAAAATATCGGCAGTACGATTACGCCGGAAACCCTGCCGGCCGAGATTAAATCAGCAGCGCGCTATCTGACCAGTGATATGAATGTAAGCGCTTTAATGCCTCAGGGCGATTACGATTATACTGATGTTACGGAAAAAATAATTGCCGGTATTAAAAGAAAACTGCTGGAATTTGCTCTCAGCGAAAATGACGGCAACAAATCGAAAGCTGCTAAAAAGCTAGGAATATCCCGTTATAAATTTATTCGGGAAGCAAAAAAGGCCGGCCTCGGCGATATCAGTTAGAAAACACGAATCGTTCGCTAATAGCACATAATACGTGCGATAATAGAACATAACCGCGACGCGCCGACGCACGCGATGGTGCAACGCAAAATATACGTGCGAATTTCGCACGATTTATTTTCGCAAAATCACGTGTGCTGACCAGGTAACGTTCTCTGAATGAAACCGTTTTTTTTCTTTATTGTAAACAATCGTTATTATTGAATTATATTTTCTATCAGTCTGAATGGCCTGCTTGCTAATCTCTTAAATTATGGCATATTATGTGCAATAGAATTATATCAGTTTTATAGTTTAATCAGCTTTTAAATCGGCGGGTGGTCTCTCTCTCCCTCCTTTCCATCCGCCGATCCCCCCTTTTATTTTAATTCGGGAAATAAATTATAGTCCAAGGTAGTTCTGTAATATTTTAACCAGCAAATCGGCATTCCTTGAGGCGCCGGTAAGAATTTCATCGAGGCTCAAAGGTATTTCCGTCAAACCGTTACCGTAGTTGTCAACCGAGCAAATCGAAGCATAAGGTAAATTTAACTCCTGTGAGATCACCGCCTCGTTTGCCATCGTCATGCCCACGATATCGGCAAAATTGGCCATCATCCGGATTTCCGCTTTTGTTTCCAGGCGCGGCCCAGTTGTTTGCAGGTAAGTTCCCGTGTCCCGGATATTTATGCCGCACTGGTGGGCTGAGGCGATAAGCCTGGCCCGCACCTGAGCGCTTAACAGCGGGACGATATGGACGGCTTTATCCTGATGAATTGTCGGTGTGGCT
>JAKLDS010000063.1 GCA_022703375.1 Deltaproteobacteria bacterium
CATATAATTCAGGCCATTCCGATTTGCAGACTGTTCTTATTTATAATGTCTAAGTCCTGTTATGTCAAAGCAATAAAAAAAGCCCCCTGCCGGACTGGCAAGGGGCTTATTTTTTGCTATTTCAGGAGTGATTATTACATGCCCATGCCGGGATATCCTCCTCCGGGAGGCATACCGGGCATTCCACCACCAGCGCCCTTCTCTTCGGGCTTATCGGCAATCATGCACTGGGTGGTCAAAAGCAGGGAAGCAACTGAAGCCGCGTTCTGCAGAGCAAAACGGCTGACCTTGGTTGGATCAATGACGCCTGCTTCCAGCATATCTTCATAGATATCGGTACGGGCGTTAAATCCATAGGCGCCCTTCTTCTCTTTCACTTTTTCCACAACGATGCTGCCTTCCAGACCAGCGTTGGCGGCAATCATCTTAATCGGCTCTTCAATTGCCTTCTTGACAATATTCAAACCAACCTGCTCATCGCCATCAAAGCCAAGTTTGCCCAAAGCAGGCAGAGCGCGCAGATAAGCGACACCGCCGCCGGGAACGATTCCTTCCTCAACTGCGGCGCGGGTGGCATGCAGAGCATCTTCCACGCGGGCTTTCTTTTCTTTCATTTCGGATTCGGTTGCCGCACCGACTTTAATGACGGCAACACCGCCGACCAGTTTGGCCAGACGTTCCTGAAGTTTTTCCTTATCGTAATCGGATGTGGTTTCTTCAATCTGGGCGCGGATTTGTTTTACGCGGCCTTCCAGATCTTTTCTGGCGCCGGCGCCGTCAATGATTGTGGTGTTGTCTTTATCAATGGTGATTTTCTTGGCGCGGCCTAAATCTTCCAGTTTAACATTCTCCAGCTTTAAGCCCATATCTTCGGAAATCATCTTGCCGCCTGTGAGGATGGCAATGTCTTCCAGCATGGCCTTGCGGCGATCACCGAAGCCCGGAGCCTTAACGGCAGCCACATGGATAGTGCCGCGAATCTTGTTGACAACCAGTGTTGCCAGCGCTTCGCCTTCCACGTCTTCCGCAATGATGAGGAGCGGCCTGCCCATCTTGGCAATTTGTTCCAGAATCGGCAGCAAATCTTTCATGCCGCTGATTTTCTTTTCATAAATCAGGATTAAAACATCTTCCAGAGCGACCAGCATTTTATCGGCGTTAGTCACGAAGTAGGGAGAAAGATAACCGCGGTCAAACTGCATACCTTCAACGATTTCCAGTTCGGTCTGCAGGCCTTTGGCTTCTTCCACAGTGATAACACCTTCCTTGCCTACTTTGCCCATGGCCTCGGCAATGATGCTGCCGATTGTTTCATCGTTATTGGCGGAGATTGTTCCAACCTGAGAAATTTCTTTCTGATCTTTGGTGGGTTTGCTCATTTTCTTGAGTTCGGCAACCACTGTTTCCACTGCCTTGTCAATGCCTCTTTTTACATCCATCGGATTGCTGCCGGCGGCAACCGCCTTGACGCCTTCACGATAGAGGGCCTGCGCCAGAATTGTCGCGGTGGTGGTGCCGTCACCGGCCACATCGCTGGTTTTGCTGGCGACTTCCTTCACCATCTGCGCGCCCATGTTTTCGAATTTATCTTCCAGTTCGATTTCTTTTGCTACGGTAACACCGTCTTTGGTCACGGTGGGTGAACCGAAGCTCTTGTCAATGATTACATTACGGCCTTTCGGACCAAGAGTTACCTTTACCGCATCTGCCAGAGTGTTGACACCCTTCAGAATTGATTTTCTGGCTTCTTCATCATAAAGAAGTATTTTTGCTCCCATGGTATATATTCCTCCTTAATATTATATTATTATTTCTCGATAACGCCCAAAATGTCGTCTTCTCTCATGATCAAATATTCCTGGCCGTCAATCTTGACTTCGGTTCCGCCATATTTGCTGAAAAGAACCTTATCGCCTTCCTTGACATCCAATTTAATCAGTTTGCCGTCGTCTGCTACCTTGCCCTTGCCAACTGCAATAACTTTACCCTCAATTGGTTTTTCTTTGGCTGTGTCGGGAATGATGATTCCCCCCTTGGTTTTCTGCTCTTCTTCCAAACGTTTTACAATGACTCTATCCTGTAAAGGTCTGATTTTCATGAGTTTTTATCTCCTTTCTTGATTTGTTAATTTTATTTAGGAATGCTGTATAGCGGCGCTATATTATGCACTTTTTTTCCAGTGTCAAGCTTTTTGGAATATTTTTTTGGAGAAAATATATTGCCGACGGTTACTGACTCTGAAGTAAAAACATTGCGATCAGGGAATTACCCCTTTTTTATCTCCGGTCAGACTGGATAACCTGTTTAGCTCGGGTACTCTTGCACTTTTAAAACAAATTATCCAGCATTTCTTTTAAGGAAGAAATCGCGATAATTGACATTTTCTGGCGGGAAACGAGCTGGCTGATATTTGATTTGGGGATGATGCAGCGATTGAACCCCAGACGCGCCGCCTCCCTGATTCTAATTTCCATCTGGGAAATCGCCCGCACCTCACCAGTCAGGCCGACTTCTCCCAGGACAACCGTTTGTGAATCTATCGGCCTGTCCAGAAAACTCGAAGCCATGGCCGCGACTATCCCCAAATCAACCGCCGGTTCTTCCACATTAACGCCCCCGGCGACATTGAGAAAAATATCGGACCCGGAAAGATGCAGGCCGCAAATCTTGTCGAGTACCGCCACCAGCAGCGAAACGCGGTTGTGATCAACGCCGATGGCCGTACGCCGCGGCATGCCCAGATTAGTGGCGCTCACCAGCGCCTGAATTTCCACCAGAATCGGGCGCGTGCCTTCCAGACTGGGTACGACAACAGAGCCCGCGGCATTTTGGGGGCGTTCCGCCAGAAAAAACGAGGAAGGATTGGCCACTTCCTGCAATCCCTTCTCCTGCATTTCAAAGACACCGATTTCGTTGGTGGGGCCGAAACGGTTTTTCATACCGCGGATTATCCGATAGGCATGGCCGGAGTCGCCCTCAAAATAGAGTACCGTATCCACCATGTGTTCCAGAACTTTGGGACCGGCAATCGAGCCGTCTTTGGTGACATGGCCGATGAGAAACAAAGGCAGCCCCAGTTTCTTCGCATTCAATATAAGCCGCGATGATGCCTCGCGCACCTGCCCCACGCTGCCCGGCGCCGACATTAATTCCGCCGAATAAACAGTCTGAATGGAGTCAATAACGACTATCGCCGGTTTTATTATTTTGATTTGTTCCAGTATCCGCTCCAGCGAAACTTCCACCAGCACCAATAATTCTTTGGCATTGGCTCCGAGGCGACGGCCGCGCAGTTTAATCTGGCTGGCCGATTCCTCGCCCGAGACATAAAGAACCTTCAGTCCTTTTGTGGCCAGGTTGTGCATCATCTGCAAAAGCAGCGTTGATTTGCCGATACCCGGCTCGCCACCAATGAGAATTGCCGAACCGCCGACAATACCGCCGCCCAGCACCCGGTCAATTTCCGTTATCCCGGTGGTAATTCTGGCGCCTTCTTCCGCCGGTATTTCTTCAATGGGCTGCGGCCTGCCGTCAAAACGCATCTCGGCGCGGCTGTCCGAACCTGATTCCACCACCAGCTCTTCGGCAAAGCAGTTCCAGCCGTTGCAGGAAGGACACTTGCCCAGCCACTTGGGCGACATATAACCGCAATGCTGACAAAAAAAACTTGTTTTGCTTTTTTTCAAACTAAGTCTCCCGAAAAATTTAAATCCACAAGAACATATTCTCCGACAAAATGTCAAGCTGGATGATGACGAGAAAATGCTTGAGTTATCAATCTATCTGCGTAATGATACCTGCGATTAGAGGCTAAAAATGGGGATAATATGAAAATCCGACGCGGCTTTATCTTCTGCATTATTTTGTTTTTATCTTTCTTCCTTTTCGGTTTCTCTTTTTTTGATGAAATTTCGCTCGCCCGGCACGCGCAGAAAAAAGAGTTTCATGAAATGATTAAAATGCTCCAACCGGAATTGGATAAAGGCGGCGAACTTACCGCCTGGCAACTTTTTTTCCTGGCCGGGGCTTATTACGAAATTCGTGATTACAACAAGGCTCTGACGACAACAGAATTAATGCAAAAACGGGTTGATCAGGGCGACAGATCAGCCTACGGCTCGGATATTTCCGTTTATCCAAATATTTTTCGCGGCTTGATTTATCTGGATCAGAATGAACCTCAAAAGGCGGATGCGGAAGGAGAAACAGCCTTCAAATTATTGCATTCGGGAGGACGCGACCGCCAGAATTTTTACCACTCCGAATTAATCAGCATTTGCGACTTTTGGGGTGTTGCGCTGGAACTTATGGGGAAGAAAGAAAAAGCCACAAAGCTGATTGAGGCTCTCCAGAACATCAATTCGCGGGGGCAGGTTTATGCAGCGGAGAAATACATCGCCATTGCCAGGATTTATATGGCGAAAAAAGATTACGCCAATGCCCTGGCTGCCGTCGGCAATCCCGAAGCAAAAGTCAGCGGTCTGGTCACAGCCTTTTATGACCAGACTTTTCAGGAAATACCCAAACTTTTTATCCTTTCCAAGAGCCTTTATGAAACGGGAAAGCTCCAGGAAGCCAAAGCGGGCTATGACCAGCTTTTAGGCCATCCGCAGATTGAACAGATTGGCGGCATTTACTGGATTGTCCTGCTGGATAGCGCCCGGATTGCTCTTGCCGATGGGCGCAACAAAGACGGGGAAGAGCTGCTGAAAAAAGCAATTGATGTTATTGAAAAACAGCGCTCCACAATCAACTCAGAGGCCGGACGCATTGGTTTTGTCGGCGACAAGCAGACTGCCTATTCGGAATTAATATCTTTGCTTTTGTCTGACGGCCGCTATGCCGAATCCTTTGCTTACGTGGAACGCGCCAAAGCCCGCGCGCTGGTGGATTTACTGGCCTCGCAAAAAAGCATCAATATCCACGGCGGAGAAGCTCCGCAGGTTAAAACAGTGCTGGCTCAATTAAACCAGGCCGAAGACAATCTGATAGTTGTTGCCGGGGCTGCTGATAAAGAAAGCATCAGCAAAACCAGATCAGTGGTTCTGGCCTTAAAGAAAGATTTGCAGGAAAAAGCGCCGGAACTGGCCGCACTGGTCTCCGTAAATACACCTGCCCCAGCGGAAATTCAGAGCAAACTAACGTCGGAAGAAACTCTACTGGAATATTACTTAACGGGCAAGGACTTATATGTCTTTGTTTTAACCCGTGATGCAATAACTGCGCAAAAACTGACCGCAACCGGCCTGGAAAAAAACATCAATAATTTACGTAAAGAAATTACTATCCGCAATTCTCCGGAATTCAACAAATATACGCAGTTGTTGTACAGACAGTTATTTGCAGCGGCATCCCCATTAATTAAAACAAAGAAACTGATTATTGTTCCTCATGGCGTTTTACACTACCTGCCTTTTGCCGCGCTATCCGATGGCAAGGATTACCTGATTGACCGCTTCAGCATCCGGATGCTGCCCAGCGCCAGCGTTCTGAGCTTTCTCCAGACGCAATCGGGCAAAGAGGACAGAGGCGCCCTGATTTTCGGCAATCCGAAACTCGATGATCCGAAATTTGATTTAAAGTTTGCGCAGGATGAAGCTCTGGCCATCAGTAAGATTTTACCTGAGGCGAAAGTTCTTCTGCGTTCTGATGCCTCGGAAACAAATTTAAAAATTCTGGGTGGCCAGTATGCCCGCATTCACCTGGCGGCACATGGAATATTTGATATCGAAAATCCGCTCAACTCGGCATTGCTGCTGGCTCGAGATAAAGATAACGATGGAATGTTGAAGGCCGGCGACCTTTATAATCTTTTGCTTAACGCCGACTTGGTTACACTGAGCGCCTGCGAAACGGCTCTCGGAAAGGTGTCAACAGGTGATGATGTTGTCGGTTTTACCCGTGGCTTTCTTTACGCGGGAGCGCGGTCGTTGATATCCAGTTTGTGGCAGGTGGATGATCTTGCTACCCGGGATTTGATGGTCGGTTTTTACACTAACCTTATCACATTGAGCAAAGACAAAGCCCTGCGTCAAGCTCAGCTTAAAGTCAAACAGCAATATCCGCATCCTTTTTACTGGGCGGCATTTCTGCTGACGGGAAGCGCGCAATGAAAAATTATAATGTTCTGATTATCGGTTCTGGTCCTGCGGGATTATTCTCCGCAATAGAGCTGGAAAAACTGGGACTGGATAAAATCGCCATCGTTGACCGCAACCCTTATCCCGCCGGCGGCCTGCTCAACGACGGCAAGCTGAATTTTGACTACCGCGTGGGCTTCGATATAGATGAACTGCAAATTGACCGCGCCCGGGCGGAGAAAATGATGCAGGAAATAAAAAAAGTACTGACCCGATTTCCGCGCTGTAAGCAGGTTACATTTATTAACGGCAACGGAAAACTGGCGGCGCTTGTCGCCATGGCCTCAGAGCATGGCGCCCAATTTATAGCGCCCGAGCAGTGGCACTGGGGAACCGATAACGGCAAGGCGCTGGTTGATTATCTGCGCGGCATTTTGAAAAAAACGGATTTTCTGCTGGGCACGGAAGTGTCGGCGCTGGAATGTCGCGGTGTCAATGATTTTCGCCTGAACTGCTTAAAAAGCGGAAAAAAAACAAGCTATCGGACAAGGGCGCTGCTTGCCGCTCCGGGAAGGAGCGGGGCTTACTGGTTTCGTGATGCAGCCAGAGCAATGAATATTCATCATAATTTCGGACCGATTGATGTGGGCATACGCCTGGAGCTGAACAGAAAATTTTACGATGCCATAACCGACATCGTCTACGATCCTAAATTTATTTTTAAGACATCCCGCCACGGTGATAAGGTCAGAACGTTTTGCACCAATCCCGGCGGCCGGGTGCGGGTGGAAAATTACGGTGATTTCAAGTTGATTAACGGCGATGCCTTTTCCGGCAGAAAAACGCCAAACACTAATTTTGCCTTAATCAATACGGTCGCCCTGACCAAACCGCTTTCCGATACGACGGAGTTCGGACAGCGAATTGCCAAACAATTTTATCTTTTGGGCGGCGGTAAGCCGATTATGCAAAGAGTGGGCGATTTCCGGGAGGGAAGAAGAAGCTCGGAGGCAACCTTTAACAGTGCAACCCGGCATTTTGAGGTCTGTAAGGCCACCGGCAGCGCAACTCCCGGCGACATATCGCTCGCCATGCCCGCCCGTATTATGGACAATCTCTGGGAATCGCTCAAAAAGCTCGATAAAATAGTCCCGGGCATTCTTCACCCCTCAACACTAATCTATGCGCCGGAAATTAAATTCTTCGATACTCAATATCCGACTGACTGTAATCTGGAGACCAACATCAAAGGCATTTTCGTCGCCGGTGACGGCGCCGGCAAAAGCCGCGGTATTGTGGGCGCGGCCATCTCCGGCATTATCGCCGCGCGGGGCATCGCCCGCCGGTGCTGAAAAACGCAGATATTTGCCTTTACGGAAAATACAGACCGAAAATATTATTGACATGCCGGGTGGTATTATTTATGGTTTTCGCTCCAGTTGATAGCTCAAAGGAATTGGGGAGACGTTCATGAAAATCAGATTTTTCTCAATCTTAATTATTTTTTTATCAATATCCCTGTTTGCTCCGCCCTGCCCTGCTGAACGCTTGATGTCCTACACTGATGAATCAAAGGATTTTCTCAGCGCATATCGCGACGGTGATTTTGCTTCCGCCTACGAATATGCCGACAGTTTTGTCCAAAAAACATTAAATTCGGATAAAGACAAACAAAATAAGCATATCGCCCTCCTGGAACGCGGCAAAGTCGCTCTGGCGGCGGGTAAATATAATGAATGCATTGCCGATCTGCAGGAAGCCGAAAGAAGATTTCTCTCCATCGAGGGAACAATTTCTTTGACTGAGGGTTTCGGCTCCATCCTCACCGATGATACAACGAAAGAGTATGAAGCGGAAATGCACGAGAAGCTCATGATCAGCCCCTATCTGGCGCTGGCTTATCTGGGGAAAAACGATTTTGCCGGAGCTGTCGTCGAACGCAACCGGACAATCACCAAAATTAATCAGTATATCGAAGAAAAACCGGAGGAGCGCGGCTACCTGGAAAATCCCTTTGCGCGCCTGCTTTGCGCTATTATGTATGAAATGGAAAATCGAGGGGATGATGCCGTAATTGAATACAAAAAAATGAAATGGGCTGACGAAGCAGCGCGGTTATCGGTTAAAAAAGAAAATACGACCGATCTGGTGATTCTGATTGATACCGGCCTTGCGCCGCATAAATATCAGGTGAAGTGGGGGCCAATGCCGGTTATGTCCAACGGCAAAGCTGTGAACCTCGGATTTGCTTATGCTTCCTTTCAGGCGACCCCTTCGGAAATATCAGGCCATGAAGTCGCCCTGGACGGCCAGCCCGCCGGACCGGCGATTTTGCTCTATGATCTGGAAAAGACGGTTTTGACGCAGTATGAAAAAGATAAACCGGCGATTATCGCCAAATTGGTAGCCCGTTTTACGGCAAAGGCTTCTTTACAGGTCGGCGCGCACGCCGTTGCCGATAAGCTGGAAAAAGACAATCCGTTGCTGGGCTTTTTAGTTCGTGCGGCGGCGACTATTGCCAGCGCAACATGGGTTGCCGTGGAGCAGGCTGATCTGCGCGGGTGGCTGACGCTGCCGAAAAATATCCACTATCTGAGGCTCAACGGGCTTGCTCCCGGCGAGCATACCGTTACGATTGATTACGGTTCAGGGACAAGGGAAATGAAAATACAATTGCAAAAAGACAAAATAGGGATTGCCTATTTTGCTGCCGCCAAATAATGGAGTTAATTTCACGGAGGGAAAAATGAAAATCAGATTTAATTTAGTTTTACTTATCATCATAATCAGCCTGCTTGCTGCCTGCGGGACAACAATTCGCCATGAAATACGGGATGAGGAAACAGTCACCGGTTCGGATTGGTCGGCAAAGGATTTGAAAGACGTGAGCGAATATATGGCGGCATCCATCAGGCAGTCAGCATTCGTGGCAAGCCCGCAATATAAAGCGGAGCGTCCCCGCTGGATGCTGGCGAAAGATTTGAAAAACGAAACCGACGAGCATGTCAACACCCGCACGATTATGGAAAAAATCCGCACCCGGCTCATCAACGACGGAACGGCTGTCTTTGTTGATGATCAGGCGATTGAGGATATTTTAAACCAGTTGAAGCTGCAACATTCGGGGCTGTACGATAACAAGACGGTGGCTCAGGTAGGCAAACTGGTCGGCGCCAAACTGATTCTGCGCGGCACAATTTCCAGCATCCGCAAAAAGAGCGACAGGAAGGATATTATTTATTACAATATCACATTGCAACTGGTGAATATCGCAACCGCGGAAATTATCTGGACTGATGAAAAAGAAATCCAGCGGCTGACCAGCAAATCAATGTTCAGATAAGTTGATGCCGGTCTTAAAGTATTTCCGTTTATGATTGTCAGGCTGATGCGCCTAAAATTATGCCTGCTTTCTTTTGGATAATATCGGCAGCGCTGTTGCTGATTGGTTTGGTAGTCTCAGTCTCGAACTGGATTACCTTTTTCAATAATTACGTTTTCCAGAAGACATGGCGCTCATCAGTTTTTCTGATTGGCGGCGTCTGCGGAGCGCTGGGCATCAATTTCCTGCCTATTGCCGGCATCTCGCAATATTTCTGGGTGCCATTAATTCTCGATTGGGGCAGCCTGCCGCTAATAGTCTTTTCGCTGGTCAGGTATCTGCTGAAGAAAAAAATAAATTGATAGTGATTTTATACACTTTTTGCTTTCCATTCGAATTTGAAAAGAGTATAAAAATAACCACGGGTATGAACCCCGAAGCAAGCTGCGGGGTTCATACCCTCCGCTGCGCGGGATTGTTCAACTTACCAATCCCGCAGTGCTGCGCACACGGAATTGGAGTTTCACAACAAATTATCGGAAAAAGCCCATTGGGTATATTAATTATTGGGCACATAATTTACTTTTAGAATATAGGAACATTAATCATGGGCAAAGGAAAATGGGGAGAAAGCTTTCTTAAAACAGGTTTACCGCTTGAACATCTTACGATTGTAACTCTAAAGACTTTAGGATGGGATTGCTCGCCACATATTGAATACAAACGTAATAATCGTGAAAAGAATGATGAATGGTTTGAGATTGATTGCGCGGCATCCTTCACACAAACAAATAAATCAACAATTTTGTCGTTGCTTATTGAATGCAAGTACCATGATTTGAGTAGATATTGGTTCTTCTTACCGCATAACCCTGAACGCTGGGCATTTGATGATCGCTTTCTCAATTGTGCTCCTTTTCAAACCCTCACGAAACCGAGATCAAAAAGTATGCTGGATTTGGCGCCATGTTCTATATGGGGTACTGTAGTATCAAAAGATGGCGTTAAGCAGGATAATGCTGTCAATACGGCTATTCAACAGATCGCAAATGGTTTTGTGCCATATAGTCTATCGACAATGTTTGAGTATTACATTGATTATTACAACACACATGATCCCAATAACTTCGTGCCTAACACAGCGGCATTAATACCTGTGGTTGTAACAAACGCAGATATCTTTAGGCTGAATCCCAATATTGTGGACTTAGATTTAATCCGTAATGCTACATCGCCAAACGATATTGCGGATGAACTTCCTTGGACTTGGTGTTATTTTGAACATTCAATGTCACTAATAGATAAAAATTATGAAATTATAAAAGAACATAAAAAGAAAGAAGCAGAAATAATATTCAGATACCCTCTTGTTAAGGACCGAATCGAAGAATTTATAGACCGACCAAATTGGATAGCTATTGTTAACATCAAAGCCCTGTCAAAATTTGCTGATACCATGACAAAACATTTTATGGCAGTTAAAACAAAATCAGCAAAAGAATTATTAAATCCAAAAGAAAAGAAGCAGCATAAACGTAATCATTAAGACACTGCCCAACAGGAACAACACACCCGATCGCTTACGCGCCGGCGCAAAGCAGCAACAATCCCGCCGGCAATAGTCAAAAAACTGCTGAACGCAAATTGAATATGTAGTATAAGAAGGGGCATAAAATCAGGGCGTTGGATTTTGTTGATGGAAATGCTCTCGCCCTTTACCGGAAAATGCAGCCACCATGATTGAATCATACAAGAGAAAAGAATTGCGGCTTCTTAATGTGGCATCGGTATTAACCGTTCTCTATGCCATTGCTGTCGTAATAATCGCCCTGATCAGTGATTCGATGACGTTAATGCTAGATGGCGCTTACAGCGTGATTGACATGTTCGTCTCTTTTGCGGCGATTCTCGTCGTGCGCAAGCTCAATGAGCCGCCCAACGAGAGATATCATTTCGGTTATGCCAAGCTGGAACCCATCATGACCGCGGCCGACGGGCTGCTTTTGCTCTTTCTCTGTTTCATGAGCATATATCTCGCCGTGCAGGATCTGATGCATCCTGACCCCGTGGAACACGTCGGCGTCATCATGGTGTTTACGGCAACCAGCGTTTTCCTCTGTATCGGTATGGGATTATACATGAAACGTGTCGGAAAGAAGTGGCGTTCCGAAATACTGGTTACCGACAGCAAACTGTGGTTAATGGAGGGACTGATCAGCCTGGGGGTCTGCACTGCTTTCAGCATCGGCTGGATTATGAGAAATTCTCCGGGTTGGGAACAGTATACAGCTTATATGGACCCGTTGCTCTGCATTGCTATTGCGTTGTTTTTCATCGTTTCACCGTTCAGGATTCTCAGGAACAGTCTGGGCGATCTGACCGATGCCTGCCCGCCGAAAGAAATTATGGACAGGGTCAGTTCTCTAACCAAATACTGCTGCGAGAAACATGGGCTGGCAGCTGTTGAATGGCTCAGGTTGCGCAAGTCCGGGCGCCGATTATTCATGGAAGCCAGTTTTGCGACACAACAGAACCATGACGTAAAGAGCCTCGATAAAATCCGCGATGAAATCAATGAATATATAAAGGCGGAAGTGCCGGAGATTGATGTTTTGCTGGAGTTCGCAAGCAAAAAAACAACAGGAAGCGGGGCTATCAATTCTGCGGCACCGGCTGACGTTGCTGGTACCAAAATTGCTGAAAGCAGTGATTCTTAACCGGCAACGGTATATGCCCAAAGCATAACTCAGGGCGTTTTTGATTAAAATTTCTTTTGAGGCGACTAAAACTAAACATGAAAAGACTGGATTCCGTAGATGTCCTGCGAGCGCTGGCTCTGATCGGCATGGTTATTTGTCACTATCCCATTTTTCTTTCGAGCGGCGAAGGATCCGCCATGCTCTATTTTCTGACCAATCACCTGCTGGGCGGTGATTTCGGCGCTTCCTGGTTCGTCTTTCTTGTCGGTCTCAGTCAGATTCTTTCGGCAAACAAGAGGGCAGCCGGCCAGGGACATGACGACAGTCATGTGATAATCCGCGGCACGGCGATTTTCATCCTGGGCTTGCTTTTTCTGCTTGTCATTCAGGGTTATGAAGAAATGTGGGACTGGGATATTCTGACCTTTATCGGTTTCATGACCATCTTTTTACTGTATTGCCGCCGGGTTCCCTCCTGGGCGCTGCTCCTGCTGTGCGCGGTTGTTCTTTTCCTGACGCCAATGCTCAGAGCATTTACTGATATTGCGGCGTTCTACGGAGGAAAATTTGTCGTCGTTCCCTGGATAACCGATTTATTTCCCAACATCCTTTTTGACCCTCTGAAGGATTATGAAAGCGGTCCGACAATTCTCGACAACATCACGGGCTTTTTCCTGACCGGACAATTTCCCCTGCTCCCCTGGATCATCTATCCCCTTGTCGGATTTGTCATCGGCAGAAGGCTGACGAAAAACCGCCTGTCTGAAGACACCCCGTTTCTGTTTATCATCGGAGTAATGTTCGCTTTTATGGGAATCTTCACGGCATATGCGGGTTCGCTAACCCCGCCGTTCTTTGTCCAGAAAGAGCATATCACGCCGTTGTCATTCTATCCCCTGTCCTTCAGCATGAATATGTTCCTTCTCGGCGTCGTGCTGATTTTGTTTACGCTGCTGTGGAATATTTTCGACAGACAGCCCGACAAGGATGCAAAACCGGGATTATTTCTGACCTACTGCCGGCAGCTCAGCAAATACTCCCTGACCATTTACATTACCCACTTCGCCTTGTTTTTCATCCCTCTGCGCCTCGTCAAGCTGGCAACGGGAAAATACTACCTGCGGGAGCTGACAAGTACGTCCGTTGCCCTCAGCCTGGCGATTCTGCTGATGCTTCTTTATTACCCCATCCTGAAGTTCTGGGACAAAGCAGGCGGCAAGTACAGTTTTGAGTGGCTTCTCAATAAGGCTATTTCCAAATTCAGCTGAAGAAGTAATCCGTTTACTGCGTCGCTATTTTATTTTTCCAATCGGGAAATCATTACCGTTGACGGCTTTGGTCGGATACTGCGCCCGTTTAAAAACGCTTTCGGCAATTTCGGGAACAGTTTCTTCGACGTAGTTGGCGAGGTCAGAGGTTTTGACATAACCGCTCCTGCCGACATCGGCTTTACCCCGCATGCCTTCCGTCAGCACATAAGTGAACAGGCCGTGATTCTTATATCCCTCCAGCGCTTCCTGCAGCGAGGTGGAAGCGGAAATGATGGTTGAGCCCACCGCCCGGCTCAGTATTTTCATGGCCGTGTCCTCGCTCATGCCCCGGGTCAGCATGGCTATCTGCAGCTGTTCACCCAGTTTGCCGGCATTGCATGTATCAATTACGATAAATTTTTT
>JAKLDS010000064.1 GCA_022703375.1 Deltaproteobacteria bacterium
TAAACTCCCGGCTAAATATCTGTCTTTCTCCTCTCATTGGACACTCCTTTCTCTTTCATTGTATACTCTTCTGTATACTTTTTGAAGTGTCCGTTAATCTGGGGGAGGTTCAACCTGTCCCTATTAATTCACAATTAACAGAACTGATACCTTTTATTAAATTCATCAACAAACTGGGTCAGCTTTTTAGTATCGGTCATTGTCCACCATTTTTTATTATCTGCAATATGCTTTAAAATATTAATCCATCTACCTTCGCGGAAACTTAAAACATTGTCATCTGATCTATTTGATTTTATCCAGCCGATCATCTCCCTCGCAAAATCTGGAATTTTCCCCTCGATAGTTATGTAAAGGTAATCATTTTCCATGTCATCATTTAGAAGTTCAATGAGACGAGACCATTCACCTTTTATTGTGGATGCTAGAGGTTTTTTATTTAAGTAATCACTATATTCATTTATGCGATTGATGAGTAATCTTTCGATTTCTAAAGCACCGAAGTCGTCAGGCATTGGTTTATTTTCATCAACAAAACTTTCATAATATGCATTGAGATCAGATAAATTGACTGCTTCAGAGTGCTGATCGATCAAACTTTGAATGTCTGAGATAATATAATTCTTTATTTCCTGAAAAAGGGAAAATGTATCTTTACTTATGCTAATAGCTTTATGTGCCCCGACACCATCTATATACCATTCGATTAATACAGCGTGTGTGTTTAAATTGTAGAGCATATTATCCTAATTGTGAAATATCATTTTTAAAAATCAGGAAGCAACTTCCACCCCAAGTTTTTTTACTTCGGCTTTAATCCATCTCTCTGCAATTGCTTCATCTTTTTCGATTGCCATTTCCACACCACGCTTGGCAATATCCAAAAGATATTTTGATTGATTTTTATTTTCGATAGCCTTCTTAATGTTTTCGCCTATTTGCCTTTGTTTATTTAACGGAAGACAAGGGATTAAAATATTCTGCACCTCTTTATCCGATATTTTCGGCTGTCCCGTTTGGGCTTTCGCCCGTTCTATCTGTGACTGAATATAGATACTATGGAAAAGCGTTTCCAAATAGAAAGCGTCATAAGAATCTTTTGCCTCTGGTCGAAGCCTAAAACGACCAGTATTATTGGAAAAGTAGCTTCCAACAAATTCTTTTAGGATGAGATTGGATTTTCCTATTGTGTCGCCGATAATTGCCATGACAATATCGTTTTCTTTCAGAGTATTTGACGGAGAACCATCGAACGAATCATTGAGATAAATGACTTCGGAGGAATTTATAGTGCCATTGTTCGACAATTCTTTTATGCGAAGATAAGCCCGTTTTGTTTTCTGTTGGCAATAATATTTTGTATCAATAAAATCTCCCCGCCTAAAGGAGAAAATCTCATTAGCTTTGTAAGTTTTAACCTTACCTGTTGAGCGGTTTAATATCTCCTCATACATCGGCTGGAAGTATTCCGCATCAATGCGTCCGGCTATGTCCGTGTCGGAGTATTTCTTGACGAAGGAAAGGCGATGCTTTGGCTTCCAATTCAAAAGGCCAAGTTCGGATAGAAGCATATGCTCGGCTTGATAATACATTTCGGCAGAACAAATTATAGCTTTATTTGCCTCACTGCATATATTTTCTATTGAACTTTGAAAATTCTCTGAGAAATCCGGGATAATTATTTCTTTGATTTTATAAATAAATAGATGAAGTTGAACATTGCCTGTTGATTCTCTAATGGATTGGAATTTCCCATATTTACTTAAAAGAAATGTAGATATAAATCTTGGTTTATATCTTTTATTTTTTATCCTTATTATTCCAACATCGCGATCACAATTTGCTGGCATAATAGACTCATCAGCAACCGCACAGTTTCCAATCGTGCCTGTTGATGATAAAATTACATCATTTATTTGTAATCGGGTACGTGGATTTTTTTTATCGTGTTCTACAGATATTTTGCCAGAACTTGATAAATCAAAATAGTTTTCCTTCGGTGCTTTAGCAGAAATTAAATTTATTGGACTTTCTGAATCGAATCTGGGCGCTTCATGAATGCCATCTGTGACAGTCGAAATATCCTTCAATGCAACATGATTCTTTAAGAGCAGCTTCTTATATAGATGTAAATAATTAGGTTGATAGTATTCAGGATCAAGCCTGAAAGCTATATTTTCAAGGGCACTTTTCGTCACAACTGAAAATTGCATATTTTTATTTCCAAAAACTCATCTTTTCTTTTTTCACCCAATCAGTTCCCATTAGCTTTTGCATCTTGCAAGAGAAACAGTTCGTGCAGCTTTTTCTGCAGGATTTTCTTGGGTATCAATTTTGTTTTGTATTCTGCAATGAGCGTAGGCGAAAGATTACGGCTCATGGCATACTCCACCACCTCGCCATCTTTCGACTTGCACAAAATAATGCCGACGCTGGGGTTTTCATCTTCCTTTCTAACGTCTCTGTCCAGAGCTTCCAGATAGAAATTCATCTTGCCTAGATATTCCGGCTGGAAATCGGTAATTTTAAGTTCAACCATGACCAAACACTTGATGCCGCGATGAAAGAAAAGCAGATCTATAAAATAATCGTTATTACCCACCTGAATGCGGTATTCCCGCCCGATAAAGGCAAAGTCTTTCCCAAACTCCAAAATAAAATCCTTTAAATTGGCGACAATGCTTTTCTGCAAATCTTTTTCGCTGTGAATTTCCGGCAGGTTTAAAAAATCCAGAATATATGTATCCTTGAATACAGTGACAATATCCGCATGCGTTTGTGTCAGCGGTGGTGACACTTTTTTTCTCGAAATCATTGTCCGTTCATAATAGCCGCTCTCTATCTGCCGTTCCAATTCGCGGGAAGAATATCTTTCCTTTATAGAAAGCGCTAAATAAAATTCACGCTCTTCTTTTGTCTTTGCCTTGGAAAGAATTAGTAAATGATTGGTCCAGCTTATTTGTGTCAGCACTGCCGACACAAATTTCTTTTGCGGGTATGATTCATAAAACTGGCGCATCCGGTAAAGACCGCGCCGCGTAAATCCTTTAAATTCAGGATGGCTGTTTTTAATGTATTCGGCCAGCTGGTCAACAACAGAATCGCCCCACTCGGCAGTCGCAATTTTTTTGCTGATGTATTCGCCGATAGTCCAATAAAGCTTGACCAGTTCGGTATTGACGCTTTTAATGGCATTGTAACGAGCCTGATGAATTAACGTTACGACTTCGAAAAATTGTTTGTCAAATCTCTTGGCTAGTTTCATAATGGAAGCTCCCTATTTCCAAAAACTCAGTTTCTCTTTTTTCGCCCAATCAATAAACGCCTCGGCGATACCATCGGGAAGCTCTCCCTTATGATTATGCAGGTCGTGGTCAACAATCAGATGGCCGTATTTATCAAGTTTGTTTTTGCCATCGCCATTCTTTAAATAGACATAATCACCGGAATTATCTTTGCCTGATTTTTCGGATACAGCAAAAAAGATAGGGTAATCATCTTTTTTCGGGCAAAGCTTTGCATCCCACTTTTGCAGAAATAAAACACTTGTCTTCGTTCCGGTGTGCGGCTTGAAAGTATTCCCATGTAAGCCCACAACTGCCAAAATGCGGGCTTTATCGGCGATAAATTCGCGGATTGCTTTATCGGAAGTATTATTAAATCGGCCCTGTGGCAGAACAATAGCCAGCCTGCCGCCCGGTTTAATAAAATCAAGATTGCGTTCAATAAAAAGAATATCGCGGCCTACTTTGGACTTGGGCTTCTTCTTTTCGTTAAAGCCAAGATCGTATTTGTGGATGATGTTCGATTCTTTAATATCCCCGGCAAAGGGCGGATTGGCCATCAGAATATCAAAAAGGAATTCTTTGTTGGATTTGCGATCCTTCTTTAACGCGTCCAGCCTTTTAAAACCGGCGCCGTATGTATCCCGCCAATCTGTATTTTCCGCTTTATCATTCCAGCGGTCATAGTCAAGGGTATTGAGATGAAGAACATTTGTTTCGCCATCGCCTGCAATGAGATTAAGCGTACGGGCCACGCGCACGACTTTTTCGTCGAAGTCAATGCCGAAAACTTTCAGGACATCTTCTTTTTCTTCTGAAGAGATTTCCGTATTTTCAAAAAGATGGCCGGTCAATTGAAAAATTGTATGCACCGTAAATCCACACGAACCTGAGGCGGTATCAATCATGTATTCGCCTCTTTGGGGATTGAGCATCTTGACGCACATATCAATGACATGGCGCGGCGTGAAATATTGCCCTTTTTCACCCTTGGCGGATTTGCTCACTAAGTATTCAAAAGCCTCATCAATGACTTGCAGATTGGAATTAAAGAGTTTTATATTTTGCAAACTGGAGACACAAATAGAAAGATGTGACGGAGATAGGTCAATTTTACTCTCATCCGGAAAGACGCCCGGCCATTTCTTTTTTGCTTCATCAAATAATCTTTGTATTTTTGCTTTTAATTGTGCATCCGTCTGACCTGTGTTGCGAAATTCAAGGACGCGAAAAGCTGAATCATCGACTTGCCGCAATGCTTCCTTAATTTCATCAAAAGATCGCTCCTTTGATTTACCATATGCCGCAGCTTTCTCGGCAATAGGCGCCAGATGTTTACTTTTAAGGAAATAATTAATAACCGCTCTATCTTGCTGACTTTTAGTTTCGTCATGCAGTTTAGTAAAGATTAGTTTAAATACTTCTTCGAAAACATCCACACCTGCATTGGCAAGCACTTCGTTTTCCATATCCTCGATCTTGGCTTTAAGTGTGATTCTGTCATTTAAGAGCGTGTCTTTTATAATCAAGTCTCTCCAGGTAAAACGTTCCTGAAGTATATCCGCGAGCGTTTGATCCACATTGGGAATATCGGAAATATCTTCAAAGAAATTTGGGTCCTTCCGATTATAATGAGAAATTTGCTTGCCGTTCGTCCATACACCAATGGGCGCACCTGTAGCGTTACAATATGAGCGCAGTTGCGCTTTGCCGTCTGTAAGTTTAGGTTTCTTTACTTCAATTATAATGTATTCGACAGTCGGCCTGTCTTTATCGAATACTACAATATCGGCAGATTTTGTTTCTCTGCCAAATTTGACGGGATGCTCAAAACGCAAACGTTTTTTAGGGTAGCCATAGTGATTGATAAGTTTTACAGCATAGAGCTGGCGAACAACTTCTTCGGGTTTAAGTTGAACTTCTTTTTCTCTGATGATGCAATTTATGTATGGTTTGCCTTTTTTCTCGATTACATTTTTTTCAATGGCGGTTATTTCAGAATTTTCAAAAGTTGAAAGATCATAGTTTGAATCTCTTAAGATTTCATTGAGCCATTTCTTTTCCATTTCATGTCCTATTCATTGGTAAGTAGATGTTGATTTTTATACACGACTTAAAACAGATTGCAACAATCATTTATTTTTTATTTCAATTCCGTCTCTGCCATTTCCAAAGGCAGGCCGGAAATATTTTTACTGAGCGACACAATGTTACCTTGAAAAATCAAACTGTTTGTATGATATTTCAAGGTATATATGGATTGAACAATTAATGAGAGCGCACCTTTCTAAATTTCAAGGCTGTAATTTTTATACACCTTCCCCAATACAATTCAATAGAAAATTAATTTTCAACAGGCGATGGTAAAATATGAGTGGCTGTAGTTATTTTCTTGTCAGATTGACGAAGCGCAAATATGGCCTGAGCGCCGGCGTGCCGCCGTCGGCGGTGATGATTTGCATTACTTTATCGGAATAGGCAATGGTGGCGCCGCCCAAATGATTGATAGGCGTATCCTGAAATATTTCCGGCAAAAGCGGTGTCGAGGGGCCGATGAGGGCGACATGGCGCGGCGCTCCCAGGCCGCCGATGATTTCGGCGAAGGTATTGTTAAGCAGTGTCGTGGCGGTGATGATGGCGACATCGCATTCCCGCAAAGCCTTTTTTTTATCAACCTCCGAAAGCAAATCCAGCCGCTGCGGATTTTTTTCAATAACGGTCAGGATTGCGCCCGTGGCGCGGATGCGCTCCACCAACGGCGAAAATAGACCAACCATTGCGACTTTTTCGCCGCGTCGCAGATTAAACAAAGTGGTCGCTTCGCGGTTTTCCGTATCATCAATTACAGGGTTTATTAAAGCATTGGCTGTAGCGAGCCCCAGCGCCCGTTCAATTCCATTTTCGGCTTCCAGCAGGTATTTCAGTATTTCCCGGACACTATGGTTTTGCCAGAGGGCAATCTTCTCCCGTATTGCCGCAACCGAGCTTTTGGCTTCGGGCAAAATGGCGGCCAGTCCCGCTGCATTATTATCCAATTGCACAGCCGCATAACACAAACCCAGGGATAAAGCGGCAATCCGGCGGTTTTTTGCCGCTGGTTGAAGCTTTTCATAAAGGCGATTTAAAATTGTTCCCGGTTTCAATATGGTCATTTATCCTGAACGGATTCAACATTACTGTAAGGCGTTTCGCCCTGACAATTGCGGCATTTATCCCCGTCTTTTAAAGGGTAGGCTTCATTGCACGAAGGACAAACTCCCACCGGCCCCATTTTCTTGCGGCGGACCTTCTCCGCATCAATTCGTACCTTCTGCACACCCAGGAGATTGTATCCGGCTTCTTTAATCTGCGTCAACAGCAAATCGGCATCCTGCTCGTTCTTTTTTTTCTTTTTCAGATACCAGTCGCGCACTTCCGGCCAGTTTTCCAGCTTTTTCGTGTCCAGGTAAACGCGCACGCCTTCGCCTGAGTATTTTTCATAAAGGGTAACGGCAAAGCGACCGAAGTTGACGATGGAAAGCCAGCCATTGCCGATGGTACAGGGGGTAAGAATCTGGACGGCGTCGGGCAGGCAAACAGGCGTTTCGCAGACGGCATCAAAGAACTTGCCTTCCGGCAGATGTTTCATCGCCAGATCAACAATAAAACCGCCGATGAGCAATCCCGGTGCCAGCGTGCCGTGAAAGGATTTTACCAGATGTGTATACTCTTCATAGGAATAGGTACAGATGTTCATAAACAATAATGCTCCTTTTTTTCATTAGATGGCTAAAGCTAATTTCGGTTCGCGGACACCCCGTAATGAATTATCACCGGAAGGTTCACGGGCGAGCATCCGGTTCAGCCAGTTTTCATCGTTTTTACCTTCCACCAGCGGCAGTATTTCATCAGCCAGAAACAGGGCTTCATTAATATCATGAGTGACATAAATAATCGGACAGGAAAGTGTCTTTTTCAGATTCCTCAGCTCCAGACGCAGAGCGCGGCGGGTAACTGTATCCAGCGCCGATAACGGTTCATCAAGCAGCAATAACCGGGGATGTCTCGCCAGTGCCTGACAAATAGCGCACCGCTGACGCTCGCCGCCGGAAACCATGTGCGGTTTGCGTTTTTTCAAATGCCGGATCTGGAAAATTTCAAAAAGCGCCTCAACTTCTTTTTTGTCCACTGCGGCGAAAGCCGCGTTGTCCAAAAGGTTGAGATGGGGGAAAAGATTATAATCCTGAAACACATAACCGACACGGCGTTGCTGCACGGCCACATTTACGCCGCAGGAAGAATCAAACCATACCTCATTGCCGAAAATGATTTTGCCTTCATCGGGCCTGTCCAGTCCGGCCAGCATGCGAATAACAGTTGTCTTGCCGCCACCCGACGGACCGATCATTACGACCATGTTTTTCCCGGCGCAGGAAAACGATATATCCAGATCAAAATATTTTAATTTCTTTTTCAAAAAAGCATCCACGGTCATTTGTGCGATCCTTCATTAAGTTTATTGATTAACAATAAGAATGCATAACTGATGGGAATGAAGCTCAGGGCAATCATTCCCGCTGCCCGATAATCCATCATCTCCACCGCTTCATAAATTGCAATGGAAGCAACTTTCGTTTCTCCCGGCACACTGCCGCCGACCATCAGCAGTACTCCGAACGCCCCGATCGAATGCAGAAAAACCAGAATTGCGGCAGCGGCAATACCGGCCAGCGAATTGGGAATAATGACCCGAAAAAATGTAGCACGCTTCGATAAACCAAGAACGTAAGCCGACTCGAGCAATCGGCGATCTATCCTGGAAAAGGCCGCCTTCATCGGCTGAACGGCAAAAGGAAAACTGTAAATAACAGATGCCATCGCTATTCCGGTAAAGGTAAAAAGAAGCGAATCTCCGGTAAGAAACTCCGCTATCTTGCCGACAAATCCTTTCGGCCCCATGATAATAATCAAATAAAATCCAATTACCGTGGGTGGCAGCGCCATTGGCAGATAAATCAACGCCTCCAGGAATGATTTGCCCGCAAAACGGTAATAGGCAAGCGCATAAGCAACCGGCGCGGCAATCAGCATTAAAAATACTGTCGTTATTACAGCCAGTTTAACAGTGACATATAGAGCAAGGTAATCCACTTAATTATAACCATACTTCATTCTTATTTCCTTCGCTGCCGGTGAATCTAAATAATCCACAAACTTCTCCACCGCAGCGCGGTTTGTTGTTCTTTTTAAAATGCAGGCCGCCTGAATAATTGGGGGCGCTTCTTCTATCACAAAGAAACAGCCTTTCTTCCCTTCAGGGCTTGCTGCGGCAGACATGGCACAAAATCCGGCAGCAACCGATCCGGTGGATGCGTACTGAAAAGATTGAGCAATCGTTTGAGCAATTATCAGCTTGCTTTGCAAAGCATTCCACATACCGGCTTTCTGCAATGCTTTTTGAGCCGCGGCACCATAAGGGGCAGTCTGCGTATTGGCAATGGCTATTTTTTTGACCTGCTGATTTTTCAAAGCATCCTGCCATGTTTTTGCTTTACAGAAATCTTTATTGGCTGACCACAAAATGGCCTGTCCCCTCGCGTAAACAAACGGAGCAGCCGCGAAATCATCTTTGTTGAGTTTGGCCGGCCTCTCTTCATCGGCTGATAAAAACAAATCATAAGGTGCGCCGTTGATTATCTGGCTGTATAGATTTCCCGAAGAAGAAAAAGTTCCTTCCACTTTAATTTTTGTTTTCGTTGCAAAGTCCGCCGCCATTTCCTTGAAAGCGGAAATGTAATTGGCCGCCACCGCAACCGAAATTTTCTCGCCGGCCAATATTTGTGACGGCGCAATGACGATAAAAACCAACGCCATCAAAACCGCAATCAATCTATTCATTAAAACCAATCTCCTGTTCTTCCTGTGTTATAAATAGCATAAAAGTTTGCAAAAAAACTTCCCACTTTTTTGTGTGGGAAGTTTTCACGCATTCTATTCAATCTTATCAATTCGCACTGCGCAGGCCTTGTATTCCGCTGTTTGCGTAATGGGATCATAAACCGGATTGGTCAGCCAGTTGGCGCAACCCTCACGGAAATGGAATGCCATCCAGACCAAACCCGGCGGCACCTGACGGGTAATACGGGATTTAACGATAACCTCGCCGCGCCGTGATTTAACCCTGACCTTCTCGCCGTCGAGAATGCTCATGGCTTCGGCATCAGCAGGTGAAATGTCGGCTGTCTCTTCACCTAAAATATCGTTGATGCCCTGCGACCTTCCCGTTTGTGTTCTG
Source organism: Deltaproteobacteria bacterium (assembly GCA_022703375.1). Classification (GTDB taxonomy): domain Bacteria; phylum Desulfobacterota; class Syntrophia; order Syntrophales; family Smithellaceae; genus JAKLDS01. The sequence continues at coordinate 9,559 of JAKLDS010000064.1, forward strand.
GTATGATAATGATACAGCCGCCGTCCGGTGGAAAGGGTGAACGGGTATTCCTTATCCGGCACTTCGGCTGGTGGTATCCAATCAATGGCCTTGAGAACACCCAATCCGCAGGTAAAGCAACCATCTTTGTGCAGAGTGGGAGTTCCGGGATGGCCTTCCTCCGGCGCCGGCCACTGCAAACCGTTACCGCGCAGTCTCGCATATTTTATTCCCTTCAGGGAAGGCGCCAGAACCGATACTTCCTCATCCCATATTTCCTGGGCACTCGCGGCAGGCCATTCATGCCCCATTCTTTTTGCTATTTCCCTGAAAATCCACCAGTTGGGTTTCGCTTCACCCGGCGGTTCACTGACGGTGCGCACACGGTTTACCCTGCGTTCCGAACTGGTAAATGTTCCGTCGTTTTCACTCCAGGCCGCCGCCGGCAGGATGACATGTGCGAAACGTGTTGTTTCCGTGGGGAAAATATCCTGACAAACCAGAAATTCCGCCGACTGCAAACAATGTTCGACGTGTTTGATATCCGGCTCGGTATTGGCCAGATTTTCGCCGAAAACATAAAAGGCTTTCACTTTGCCGGTTTTCAGATTTTCCATCATTGTGGGTATCATCATGCCCGGCTTTTCCGGCAGACTTTTCACTTTCCAGGCCACCATGAATTTTTCTCTGGCCTGCGGATTATCAACTTTCTGATAACCGGGGAAAACATTAGGCAGTGCGCCCATGTCGCAGGCGCCCTGGACATTGTTCTGACCGCGCAGCGGATTGACGCCGCCGCATTCAAAACCGACATTTCCCAAAAGCATCTGCAGATTGGCACAGGACATAACGTTGTTGACGCCGCAGATATGTTCGGTAATGCCCAATGTATACATGAGCATGGCCGGCTTGACCGAAGCGAGCTTTCTGGCCAGTTTCCGGATATCCTCCGCGGGAATGCCGCTGATTTCCGCGGCGCGTTCAGGCGGATATTCCATGACCTTCTCTTTCAATTCTTTAAAACCGACAGTGCAGGATTCCACATATTTCTTATCATAAAGATTTTCGCTGATGAGGACATTCATCACAGCGTTTAACAAAGCGACATCGGAGCCGACTTTGATTTGCACATGCAGTGTCGCCAGATCAGCAAGATCCGTGCGGCGCGGATCAATGACAATAAGCTGTGCGCCGCCGATGGCCGCGTCTTTGACAAATGTTGCGGCAACGGGATGCGCTTCCGTCATATTGGAGCCGACGACAATGATCATTTTCGCCTTCATGAAATCGGCAAAAGAATTGGTCATTGCTCCCGAACCGAATGATGTTGCCAGACCGGCAACCGTGGGAGCGTGTCAGGTTCGCGCGCAGTGATCAATGTTGTTGGTGCCGATCACCGCGCGGAAAAGTTTCTGCATCTGATAGGAATCTTCATTGATACTGCGGGCGCAGCTGACACCGGCGATGGCGTCCGGCCCGTTCTTCCCGATAATTTCTTTGAATTTTGCGGCCACCAAGTCCAGGGCTTCATCCCAGGAGGCATCCCGAAATTCACCGTTTTCCTGGCGGATGAGCGGATGTTTCAGCCGTTCTTCCGAATAAATAAAATCATAGGCAAATCGTCCTTTAACACAGAGCCTTCCCTGATTTGGCTGGGCGTCTTCAACCGCAGTGACTTTGACGATTCTCCCGTCTTTGATGTGCAGCCAAAGCTGGCAACCGACGCCGCAATAAGGACATGTCGTGCGGATCTTCTTCGTTTCCCAGGGACGACCCATGCCCTTTGCTTTCTTTTCCGTCAGCGCACCAACCGGGCAAACCTCCACACACTGACCGCAAAATACGCATTCGCTGTTCAAATAGGAGGTATCGCCGCCGGTGACGATTTTGCTTTCCGCGCCACGATAACCGTGTGATATTGCCCTGTTTACCATAACTTCGTTGCAGGCCTGAACACAGCGTCCGCAAAGGATGCAGCGGCTGAAATCTCTAACAATAAACGGATTTTCATTTTCTGTGGGATATTGATCTTCCTCTTCTGCAAAGCGTGGTTTGGTAATTTTATAGAAGTAAACCAGATCCTGCAGCCGGCAGTCACCATTGGCTTCACAGACCAGGCAGTTATGTTTGCCCGAGGCCAGAAGAAGCTCCACATTCATTTTCCGGGCGCGGTGAACACGTTCCGAATCAGTGAATACCTGCATCCCCGCGGTAACCGGTGTGGAACAGGCGGCCACAAGCGAACGGGCATCCTTGACTTCGACCAGACAAATCCGGCAGGCGCCGCTGGGCGCAGTCCCTTTTAAATAACAAAGAGTCGGTATTTCAACACCGCCGTTGCGGGCGGCCTCCAGAATCATTTGCCCGGGCTTAAAAGCCGTCTCTTTTCCGTTTAGCAGAAATGTGTTACGCATAAAGCTCTCTCCTGAAGATTAACGGTAACATAACTGATATATGTCAAATTTGACATATATAATTACGGATTTCATACAAAATTTAGTTCTTCTTGTCAATTCACAAAAAACTGATGACAAACTTCATGGGCGATAGAGATAATAATGATTTCAGCTCAGCGCATTCCAGGCACAGGAAACCATCGGTTCATATCCCTTGCCCTGCATAAGTATGTCCAGATGAATCAGGCTGATTGCGGAAATATCCATATCCCGGGCATGCAAATTACCGGCGCGGTAGAGCGTAACCAGATATTTTTTGCACTTCTCGCAGACAAAGGCCGATTCCTGCGTTTTGTTCTCGACGTAGAAATAATCCATACCCTGCTGTGCTTCGTTTTCACAGTAAGGACAGACGACGCGCGTAAAGCGCCAGTACTGGCCGCACGAACTGCAATGCAGAAATCGTTTGCCGCCTTCTTCCTCAATCAAGGCAATCGCTGGAAATTCTCCGCAAATCGGACAATATCCTTTTTCCCAGTCATACTCACCCAGATATTCCGCTATTTCGCGAGCCCGCCGCTCCAGCAGGACACGCGCTACCAGACTGGTTAAAAATACGGCGTTGGACGGGCATGTTTTCATAAGATTCCCGCAGCTGGCCGTTGCCTTATTTTTATTATTTGCCACCTCAAAATAATCAGAAAGACAAAGTCTGTCTTCGGCAATCAGGTCCGCGAGACGATTCATCTCTGCCGCAAGACCGGGCATGCCCTCTTTCACTGCACCGGCGAGAGACAAAGCTATTTCCTTAAACGGTTCGTTTTTTGCGAACAGGCTGATTTGCGAAATAACGGAAACACCGGCGCGCAGTTTTTTGCGATCAATAGCTGAATAATCCAACTCCGGCAAAACAATGGCTGTCGTCAGTTGTCTTTGCCGGGTAATGATCGGACCGAAAGCCTTTAATAGCTCGCCGCTTTGTGGATTTTGCTCGATGGCGCGTTCGAGAACTTGCTCCATGGCGGATGTTGACTGATTGCCGGATATCATTAATAGAAGCCTTCTTGTTTAAACATTTTCCTTATCCGCCGCCGGTTTCTTTTCTTCCCCGTAAACTTCCAGTTTGCCTTCATGCTCCATTTCCTTGAGCCATTTGGGATGCTGCTTGACCAGCCAGGCTCTTTCCACCCAGCCGCTCAGCATCGCCGGCAGTGAACCGGGAGAAC
>JAKLDS010000065.1 GCA_022703375.1 Deltaproteobacteria bacterium
GATAAATTTTTTGGCGGTCGGGATGTTGGCAATTGCTTCACGCAGCTCCTTCTGAGTAATGGCATCAGTTTTCAGTTTGCCGGTGCTGAGCGCCCCAACATTGGCGGTGATGAGATAATACTCGCCATCGTCAACCGTTCCGTGGCTCGCCACATAAAAAGCAAAGACATCGTCCGGATTGAGATTTTTATATTTCTGCAATTCTTTTAAAATATTATTTTTGACGGCGTTCTCTTTGGTTATCAGGCTGGTGATATTCACTTTTTCAAAGAGCCTTCCTGCCGTTTCTCTTAACGTATCGGCGAAAAGCCGGGCATCGGCCGCTGCATATTTCAGTGTCAATTTTGGATTTTTATATTCATTGATGCCGATGACGAGAGCGTACAAAACAGGCTTCCTGGCGGATTTGTAAACTGCCGTGATCTTGTGCAGAACCGGATTGCTCTGCACATTATTTTCTTTGTCGAAGGCAATTGCTTTAATCGTATTTGTTCCATTCAACAGCTTCAGTTTATAGGTTTTAATGATCTCTTTTTGATTTGAGGTTGCTTTTATCGTTACACCGCGCGCACTGTCCGTGACAACAGAAGTATCGTTCAGATAAAGCCGCAAATCGCCGATGCCGCCGCCCGCGTCGGTAATTTTTACTGTGACATTCACAAAATCGTTTTCAGTCTTGTCTGGTGTGTTTTCAATTTTTACCTGCGGCGGATTGCCCACTTGCGCCAGTGTTTTATATCCTTCGAGAGAATTTCCCTTGATGGCGATTTTCACCAGATCAGGGCGGAAGAATGATTCGCGGTAATTTTCAATGCCGTAAACGTTGTTATTGATGCGGACACTCAGATACTTCTCGCCGTTGGTAGATGCGCTGTAATAACCGTCCGGCGTCATAATTATCCACTCGCCGTCCGCAAAGGCGTAAAGATCGGCCAGCACTTTTCCGGTTTTTCTTTCTTTCAAAACCAGTTTGTGCTGCAGAGCATCGGCGCCGAATCTGCCTTCATCTTTGGTAATAAAAATTATTCCCTGGATACGGCCGTATTTTTCGTTATTTTTGTAATTATCCTCTAGAAACTCTTTGGGAATTTCCTTATAAAGACTTTCCGGGTCGGTGGAATACCAGGCTGTTCCTACGTAATCAGAAGTAATTCTCTCCGGCTTGGAATAGAGACTTGTCGAAGTGGTTACATTTACTTTTTTCAGGCCGGCGCCGCCCAGATCCCAAAAATTAAAGCGTTGGGTAATGATTTTTTCACTGAAGGAATATTCATCCTGATAATTAAGAAGCAGGTCGCCGACATTTTTGGCAAAGGAAAAAACGACTGGCTTGACGCCGAAGCTTTTTATCTCCGCACCGGTATTGATATCCAGCATCCGGACATCGCCATTGGCGAATCCCGCAATGAGAGGGCCTTGATCAGTGAACAAATAGGGGCTTGTATAATGGCGGAAAGCTATTTGGCCGATCACATCCTCCAGCACCAGTTTCTTTTCCGCATAAATGCCGTTTTTGCCGGGGCTTACAAGAACCATTTCCGACCGCGCGCTGATGATACGGTTCTTTTTTTGCCTGTCATATTCGACGCGGAGCCGGCCATCGGGAAGAAAACCGAAATAAAGGGCTTCATTGGCCAGAGAGTCCGTGCCTGATTTGGCAAGCTCTCTTGTTTGATATGTCAGAAGCAGTTCTCCGGCTTCCAGATCGAAAATCAGTATTCTATCCTTCCTGTTTGAAGCCTGATAGGCCGCATATTTCAAATCCGGCGATACCTGAAAAAGGCTGCCATAATAAACATCAGGGATTTTCAGCGTACCCTTTTTGCGGACATTCAGATTGCTGTCGTAAATGACGTAATCAACATTGCCGTGCGGAGTTTGGCCTTTGTGAAAAACGCCGTAATAATCGTATCCCAGATCTGCTATGCCCTGATGGTATATTTCGTAGCTCCGGTATTTTTTCGTTTCGGGCAAAAATATTTCGGCGCCGTCTTTCATGCCGTATATTTTCGTGCCGACGGCTTCCTGATTGAAGAGGTACTGTCCGTTTTGGCTGATTGCCGGTTTCAGGAGAAAGATCACTTTGGGAAGCGCGAGCGACTGCGTTTTCTGCCCGTAGATATCGTATATCTCAGCGGATTTCTGATAAAGAACAATGAATCTGCTTTCATCCACGAAATAGATATTGCTGGCAGAGCCGCGTTCTGTTTCCAGCTTTATTGTCTTGATTTCCCGGCCGGAGGCAATGTTCCAGATTTTCAAGTATCTGGCGATGTTGCCTTCTTCCATCGTCACAAGATAAGTGGCCGGAGCATTCATGGCGACAAATTTGACGCCGCCGGAATGTCCCGTCTGGACAAAGATTTCCGGCATGGTGGCAGCCGGCGCGGAAAATGCGTAAAAAACAAATAGCAAAAATAAAATAAATATCTTTTTCATCGGATTGATAAACTCCTTTTACATTAATAAATGATAGGGGCAACTTACATCTTTGTCAAGGCGCTGGCCCGGCAGGAATTATCCGGATGGGGATGTTGCGGGCTTGCGAATTTTGCCGGTTTCAGTCTCCTTCCGCCAGAGATTCCATTGCCTTTCTGTTCAAAATAGTCATCATCCTTCCCTCCACTGCCAGAATTCCATCATTGCTCATTTTCCGCAATGTCCGGGAAAGGGCTTCGGGTGTGGCGCCCAGTATCTTGGCAAGTTCCCGCTGTGTTATCGTCAGCTCCAGTTTATTTTTCTTTTCCCCCGCTTCCCGGGAAAGGGTGTGCAGCAAAAACGAGGAAAGCCTGCCGGGAATTTCTTTGAGCGCCAAGGATTCGATAAGCGTCATGGATTCCTTAAGGCGTTCGGAAAGTATGCGGATGATGTTGAGCAGCAGCGCCGGTTCTTTTTTAGCGATGGCTTCCATGAATTCTCCGGGGATAATCATCACGGAGCTTTCTTCGATGGCCATAGCGGAAGCCGGAAAGGAATCCGTGGCAAAGGCCGTGCACAAACCAAAAGGATCACCCGGTCCCAAAAGCGACAGCGTCTGCTCCTTGCCTTCCGGAGAGCTTTTTGATAGTTTTAACCGGCCGGAGATGACGACGTAAAATGCCCGGATGGGATCGGCCTCACCAATTATTAGTTGGCCGGGCTGATATTTTTTATAAACAGCGCGGGAAATCAACAACTTCAAATTTTCCGCCGATACACCGTTAAACAAAGTAACATCTTGTATTTCTTTAAGAATATCCATAATAAAATATTTTCTCCGCATTGATTCAAATCAATGACGCTTCCCGATTCAAGGTGTAATCTTCAAACCGTAAGCACGAAATATTTAACACAATGGAAAAAGAAATAAAATATTAATATAACAGGAGGAAAGAAAAATGAGTACGCAAGAATTAGTTAAACATGCCGATGACAGCAATTTTGCAGCAGTGGTTTTGCAGGAAAGCAAGCCTGTTCTGGTGGATTTCTGGGCTCCCTGGTGCGGCCCCTGCCGCGCTATCGGCCCGACTCTGGAAGAGATTGCTGCCGAATATGGCAATAAGGTCAAAATAGTTAAAGTTAATGTGGATGATAATCCGGCGACGGCAGGGCAATATGGCGTCCGGAGCATTCCCACTTTACTTTTGATTAAGGATGGAGAGGTGAAAGACACGTCGGTTGGTTTGGCAGCGAAGATTCAGTTGACCGAACTGATTAATCGCCATCTCAATTAACCGGAATAAAGGAAAATGAAAAATGAACGACTTGCTGGTTTTGGTTCTTATATTGGGAGTATGGTTTTTCCTGCAGGGATGGCTTTTGCCTAAGTTAGGAATCTCCACCTGACTGAAGCCTGCCTGCCCGGTCGGGGACAGGAAGAAAAAAGCAAAGAAGGAAGATAAAATGGAAATATCCTGATATTTTCATAATTTGATACCTTATACATTGACGGCACCATAATAAGCAGCAAAATTAATCAGGGCGACTTATTCACAACTTGCGGCCTAGGACAAGCACTGACAAACCTGTAAAAAATCCATCTGCTGTGTTGCGCTTCATCTCTCGTCATTACGGCGCACATCAAAAAATACGCCTAATTCCTCGTGATTCGCACATCCGGCATGCGATACTCACTCTGAGGCTTAGGACCCGGAATCTTTCTCTTTTAACAGATTGTATTTATTAGATTCTTCACGGAGCTTGCCTTGATCATAGCGAAGAATTCCGAATGACAATTATGGAGATATTCCCATTGCGACAGAGTCTCATGCGCCGGGTTTTGCCTCGCCGTCGTGAAATCCCGCTAATGCGGGGTAGCTTTTTACAAGATAGTCGCAAAACATGTTTTTCGACTTGTTATGAATCTGTCAAATATTTTCTTTAAAAAATATCACAGACACTCTCTCAAAATCATTTCCGCGACTTCCGGTGTCACGTTTCTTCTCTCGCCGAGATTGGTCATGCCGTGGTCTTTCAACCGTCCGACAATTGTCGTAATGGTTTCCCCGTTAATATTGTAAGCGGAAAGACTCGTCGGCGCCTGCATGACGGCAAAATACTCCTTTGTTTTTTCGATGGCCCCGCTGATGCGGTCATCTTCGCTGCCGGTTTTAATCCCCCAAATACGTTCGGCGTACTGCAGAAGCTTTTCTTTCTTCTCCCGCGAACGGATTTTGAGCATTGCGGGCATTACAACTGCCAATGTTTGAGCATGATCTAATCCGCAAAGAGCCGTTATTTCATGGCCTATCATATGTGTCGCCCAGTCCTGCGGGACGCCGGCGCCGATAAGCCCATTTAACGCCAGTGCGGCGCACCACATGATATTGGCGCGGACATTATAATTTTCCGGTTCGGCAAGCGCCCTGGGGCCTTCTTCAACGAGCGTCAGAAGCAGTCCTTCAGCAAAGCGGTCCTGCGGTTTGCCTTCAACAGGATAGGTTAAATACTGCTCGGTTATATGGACAAAAGCATCAATTACGCCATTGGCAATCTGACGCGGCGGAAGCGAGTATGTTTTTGTCGGATCAAGAATGGAAAAACGTGGAAATAGTGAGGGATGAGCAAAAGGAAGCTTTGCTCTAAGTTGACGGTGGGAAATGACCGATCCACAGTTCATTTCAGAGCCGCTTGCCGGAAGCGTCAGCACCGTCCCAAAAGTAAGGCTGTTTACGACTTTACAGGCTCTGGTTTTGACTATTTCCCAGGCTTCTGCCTGATAAGGAACCGCGGCGGCAATGAATTTTGTCCCGTCAATAACCGAGCCGCCGCCGACCGCCAACAGGAAGTCAAACTTATCTTGGCGCACCTTTTCCACACAGCGCATCAGTGTTTCGTAAGAGGGGTTTGGTTCAATGCCGCCAAACTCGCCCGTTTCAAATCCTTGCAGAGCCTCGTAAACTTCTTCCAGCACGCCGTTTTTCCTGACGCTTCCTCCGCCGTATGTTATTAGAACTCTGGCATTTTGCGGTATTTCTCCCGCCAGCTCTTTAATTGCTCCCGCACCGAAAATTATCTTTGTCGGATTATAAAACTTGAAATTGTTCATTGTTTACCTCTTTTTGTTATTAACCAGCCGACAGGCAATACAAACGGAACCTGCTTTTTGTATTCATTATATTCGGAGCCAAAAGTATTCTCCAAATATATTTCTTCTTTTATAGCTAATTTTCGCAGTAAATAATACATAAAAAACGGCGTGGTCAGCCCCGGCAGGCTGTTAACAAGAAAAACAATACCCGGGACAATAAAGAAAACCCATGCGCTGTACAAGGGATGGCGGCAGAACCGGTATATTCCTCCTGTTACAAGGGCGCCGCGATTGTATGCCTTGGAGACAGCTCTTACAGAGACAATAAAGAAAGGGACTCCGATCACTATTAAGGCAATACCGCTTGCCGACAAAAACTCCTTCGGCAGAAAAGGAATTTGCCAGGCTGGCTTAAAATAACGCGTCGCCGCCAGCATTACGGCGCCATAGATAATTGATATAAGCGCAAATACGGGACCTATTCCCCATCTACTCATTTTTTTCATATCGTTTATCTTTTATATCCTAAATTTTTATAGTTGAGCCGAACAAATATATCAAATCCGCTTCAGAGGAAGTCAAGCCGTATTTAACGCCTCCACCTTCAGATGTTCCTTGACAATGGCCTTTTGCTAGTCTATATTCCCATCTAAATAGAAATGATTTTCAATTGGAGGAAGGGATGGCACAGAGCAGCTATCTCAATGAATTGAAAAGTAAAAAACTTAAGGCAACGCCGAAACGGCTGGCCATCTTAAGGGTTTTATCCGCCGCTTCTGTTTATTTGGGGCCCCAGGAAATCTGGGAACAATTAAAAAAAGATTTTAAAAAACTGGGTTTGCCCACGGTTTACCGGAATCTCGAGGAGTTGGTGGATGCCGGACTGGTAAGCCGGATTATTCATCCCAACCGCAGGCTCTATTATTTCCTTTGCGAAAACCGCCTGCAGCATCATCATTTTATTTGCGTCCAATGCGGTAAAGTGCAGGATATCAGTTTTTGCGCTGAAGCTCAATTACTTCAGGAAGTGGACCAAATTTACGGTGGCAAAATTTTGTCTCATACACTTCAGGTGAATGGTCTTTGCCGCTGCTGCTTGAAACATTAAAGAGAAGAAGATTACTAAATGAAAAAATTTGCTTTTCTTTTGTTTGCTTTATTTTTATTTTCTGGTACAGCCCAGGCCGGCGAAAAAATCGGCGTAGCGGTTACCGTTGCGCCGCTTGCGGAGTTTGCCGAACAGGTCGGAGGCGATCTCGTGTCCGTAATAATCATTGTTCCACCCGGTAGCAGTCCTCACACCTATGAGCCGACGCCCGGACAGTTCAGGGAGTTGAGCCAGGCGAAACTTTACGCAAAAGTGGGCTCCGGCATCGAGTTCGAACTGGCATGGCTCGATAAGATTCTGGCGGTCAATAAGCATCTGGCCGTCTGCGATACAAGCCGCGGAATCCGGCCTATCGGCATGGCTTATCATCACCATCCGGAAAAAAAAGGCGAACAACACCCGCATTCGACAAACGACCCCCATATTTGGACATCCCTGAGCAATGCCACCATCATGACTGGCAATATCCGCGACAACCTGATAGCCCTGGACCCGGCTAACGCAGAGCGCTACCGGAGTAATGCCGATGCGTATATATCGAGACTGCGGGCACTGAAAAACCGGGCGGAAGAGAGACTGCAAAATGTCCGGCAGCGTAAATTCATGGTTTTTCATCCGTCTTTCGGATATTTTGCCGACGAGTTTAACTTGATTCAGATTCCCGTCGAATTGGATGGCAAAGAGCCTGGGGCGGGAACCATCGCCAGTCTGATTAAGAAAGCCAGGGAGGAAAAGATTACGGTTATTTTTGCCCAGCCGCAATTCAATGTCAAAAGCGCCCAGACTATTGCCCGGGCCATTGGCGGCACGGTGGTGATGATTGACCCTCTGTCCCGGAATTATCTGCAAAATATGGAAAATGTTATCCAAAACATCAAGGATAGATTGCAATGATACAGCATCCCATTGAAATCAATGATGTGAGTTTTTCCTACAATGGCACTGATGTCCTGCGCGGAGTGAATCTGACCGTACGAAGCGGCGAATTTCTCGCAATCATCGGACCCAACGGAGGCGGTAAAACGACACTTCTGAAAATAATCCTGGGACTTCTTAAACCCTCCCGGGGAGAGGTAAAAATTCTGGGGAAACCCCCCGCATCCGCTCGCCACCTGATCGGTTATGTGCCGCAGCATTCGGCCTATGACCGTCAATTTCCGATTACCGTCTGGAACACCGTGCTGATGGGCAGGCTTGGCAGCGGAAAGCCGGACATCGGCGATTCCGGAGACGAAGAATCCGTCGCCTCCGCCCTGCGGGCGGTGGACATGCTGTCGTTTCGTGCGCGGCAGATCGGCCAGTTGTCCGAAGGACAGAGGCAGAGAGTTTTTGTCGCAAGAGCGCTGGCAAGCAAACCGAGGCTGCTGCTGATGGATGAGCCGACGGCCAGCGTGGATATCGTAATGCAGGCGGGCATTTATGAGTTGCTCAAAGAAATCAAGAAGGAACTCACCATTGTGCTGGTGACTCATGACATCGGCGTCATTGCCAGTTACGTGGATAAAATCGCCTGCCTCAGCGGAGAAATATTTTATCACGATTCCAAGGAAATCACGCCCGAAAGTGTGGAAAAAATGTACGGCTGTCCGGTGGAACTTATTGCTCACGGCGTGCCGCACCGGGTGATGGGGGAGCATCGCCATGATTGAAGCCCTGCAGTATGAATTCATGCAAAACGCGCTGCTGGCGGCGCTTCTGGCGAGCACTGCCTGTGGAATAGTAGGCACATACGTTGTGGTCAAAAGAATCGTTTTTATCGCCGGCGGCATCTCGCATGCCGCTTTCGGCGGCATCGGCCTGGGCTACTGGCTGGGTATCAACCCTTTATGGGCGGTGACGCCGTTTAGTCTGGCAGCCGCGCTGGCTATCGGGTTGATCAGCCAGACATCGAAAACCGCCGAAGACACCACCATCGGGGTTTTCTGGTCGCTGGGGATGGCACTGGGAATCATTTTCATCGGGCTTACGCCCGGATATGCGCCGGATCTTTTCAGTTACCTGTTCGGCAACATCCTGACTGTTTCCACCTCCGATCTCTACATTCTCCTGGCACTCGATGTCGTGATTATCGGGACTGTTTGTCTTTTGCGCCGGGAATTCCAGGCCATTGCCTTTGATGAGGAATACGCCGCAGCATCCGGCCTTCCGGTTACCGCGCTTTATCTGATTCTTCTGGCGTTGATTGCACTGACCGTAGTTATATTAATCCGGATCGTCGGAATCATTCTGGTCATCGCACTTTTGACGGTTCCCGCTGCCATCAGCAGGCAGTGGGCCACATCGCTTTCTAAAATGATGTGGATATCCCCTCTCTGGGCCGCATTCTTCACCTGCTCGGGACTTGTTTTATCTTATTTGCTCGACATCGCTTCGGGCGCAACGATTATTCTTATTGCTGGCTTTTTCTATTTTCTTTCCTTACTTTTGAAAAAAGTCAATCGCAGGATTGTCTGACGATCAAAGATTGTTAAAAGGCACGCAAATCCTGTTTAGATTACGGCAAAGCAAAGAAAATAATTGACAGAACATTTTTAAAGGGAAAAAATGGATAACGTATGGCTTGCCCTTGGCTTGACGCTCTTTGCCGGGATGGCAACCGGCATCGGCAGCATCATCGCCTTCACTGCAAAAAGAACAAATTACCGTTTTCTTTCTGTGGCGACCGGCTTTTCCGCGGGCGTGATGCTGTATGTTTCCTTTGTTGAAATCTTTCCCGAAAGCGCAACACTCATCGGCGACAGCTATGGGCAAGCCTGGGGCAACCGGCTTGTGGCCGCTTCATTTTTCGGCGGCATGATTTTAATGGCAGTGATTGATAATGTGATTCCGTCCGCCGACAATCCCCACGAAACGCATACGGAAGAAGAAACAGCGCCGCTGCATGATCCACAAGCGCCCCTTCCGCATTTTCTTTCAGTCGCGTATCAGGACTCTGAAAAACGTCCGCCGGGAGCGCACAACCACACAAAGGCGCACGCCGGACTTTTGCGCACGGGCGTTTTTACCGCGCTGGCCATTACGATTCACAATTTTCCCGAAGGCATTGCAACTTTTCTGGCTGCGCTTCAGGAGCCGGCGCTGGGGGTGGCCATTGCCGTGGCGATTGCTCTGCACAACATCCCGGAGGGAATCAGTGTTTCCGTCCCGATTTTTTACGCGACCGGCAACCGGAAGAAAGCCTTTTTGTATTCGCTCGCGAGCGGGCTTGCCGAACCGCTGGGCGCCGTTATTGCTTACGCGGCGATAGCTCTGCTTGCCGGGGGAGGCTCATGGACCATGCCGCCGCATGTAACGGGATTTCTGTTTGGAGGCATCGCCGGCGTGATGGTGTATATCAGTCTCGACGAACTCCTGCCTACAAGCCGCGTCTACAGCAAAGGCCATGACAGCATCCTGGGACTCATGACCGGCATGATTGTTATGGCTCTCAGTCTGCTTTTGCTGCGGTAGATAACAAAAAGAAAAGCGGGCTTCAGAGAATATCCATCGCCCGCTTTGCCCAACAGCATCAGAATTACTTTTCTTGCCTGTTACGGCACGTACAGTCGGTACACGGTTTCAGGCAGGCACAACTATGATTATCGCAACATAATACGGATGTGTTTTTTCCTATTTCATCGTGTGCCTGTTCACTCTGACCGGACTTTTTTTCTTTTTCCCGAAAAGGAATTAACGGCGGCATATTTTGCTCTCCTTCCTCCTCTACGAATGACAATCATTATAAATAACATGATAATTTAAAAATGGAATGTCAGACCCGTCAAAATTGTCCAATCCGTTTCGGTTGCAGTCAGCCCGTACTTTACTCCGGCATCAAGCGTTGTTTTCTTCGATACATTATAAGATATTCCCGCAAGAGCGAATGCCGGATGGTTCTCGCTTGCCTTGTCGGGATTTCTTTCCCTGCCGATGTTGGCCAGCAGCTTCAGATCTTTGATGACTTCCACTTCCGCCGCCGCCGAGGCATGCCAGATGTCTTTGTGTTCATCGGCGCTGTTTTCGTTAAGAATGTAACCCGCATTGACATGAATGGTCAAAGGTTCCAATTCCTTTGTTCCTACAAGAAACATGCGGTAAGCGGTTCTGCCTGCTCCGAGTCCCTTGTCTTCACTTCCCGACGGGAATGTAATTCCCGGCTTCACAGCCAGCGACCAGCCGTCTTTTTCAAAAAAACGCCATTTTGCATCAAATGTAATGTCCCCCATTCCTGATTCCCTCGCAATTCGGGTATCGTTTTGATCCTGGGTGTACCACAAATAGGGAATGCCCAAAACAATATCCAGTTTTTCCGTCAATCCGACGGCAACTGCAAATGATGTCTCCCCGCCTTCCGTTATGTCTGTTGTAACTTCGTCAAGTTTGTTCTTATCATGATAAAAGGATAGACCTATTTCTACCTGTCCTTTCTCTTTTCCCTGCGTGCCGGTATCGTCCGTGACCAGCGGATGACCCGCAAAAGCCGCTGTTGAAATCATTAAAACTACTACTACCGGTAAAATCAAATGCTTCATTCTTTTTTCTCCTCTTTACTAACGGCAACTTACTTATGTAGTTGTTTGATCATTCATAAATGCTTTATCCGGCATTTGAGCTCATATTTTTGCGGCACAGCACATAAATCCCTACCAGCCAATGCTTCCATCTCCGTCAATCGCCATTTGAGCGCTCCCGCTGAATTAATTTTCAATATCTTCCCGGATAGCCCGGGTTTTAAATCCGCCAGTGTCATTCCTCATTCCTCCTGACATAAATTTTCATAGCCATGCCCCTGCCCAAAGCAATACAAGTTTCCTCGAGACGAAGCACAACTGGTCTGTTTCCGCTATTGTTAACCATTTCTACACGCTTTCCCTGTATCAAACCCATATTTGCCAGATGATCACCGGCATGCCCGACATGACGACAGCAGATCCGGCTTTATCCGCACCGCCCCTGTTGACCGATAATTTGCGCTGTTTCTGCTTCTGCTAAAAATCCCAGTCTTAAAATCATTATGTTTCTCATGTTCCTATTGCGATAATGATAATCATTATCATTTCAATTTAAAAAAATTATTTCTTATGACGGCAATTCCCACAAATACCATAAAGATACATTTCATGATCCGTCAGTTCAAAACCGAAGCTCTCCGCGACGCGCTTCTGCAATTCCTCGATAACCAAATCCACAACTTCCACTGTTTTACCACAGCTCCGGCATACCAGATGATCGTGGTGCGGATGATTGTAGCAGTGTTCATAACGCATTACGCCATCGCCGAAATCTACTTCCCTCGCTAAACCCGCATCGCATATTAATTTGAGAACCCGGTAAACGGTGGCTTGTCCTATTGTGTTATCTCGTTTTTTTACAATATCATAGAGCTGCTCGGCGGTCGTATGTTCCTCGATCTTCAGAAAAGCATCCAGAATCATCCCCCGCTGCGGTGTCTCCCGCAGATTTTTTTTGACAAGATAATCAGCAAAAATCTTTCTTTCACTTTTCATTGCTGCCTCTGTAATTGCTTCTGATAATCATTATCATTTATGCGGATATATCTTTTAATTAATCCTCATGTCAAGATTTTTGTTTCTGTTAATTCTGCATTATTTTTTAATTGTGTGTGTCAGAATAATTTTTTAGACGGCAGGAAACTATTGATGTTAGCAAGAATAGCTTTGGGATATTACCGGTGGGCAGCATGAAAAATAGCGCTGCCCACCAGTTTGTTCTAGTGAAATTTAATCATCAAAAGCTGAACTTGTTTTCCACACTTCCCAGACTTTGCCGACCAGATCAGGCCCTGGTTTCAGCGTGGGCTTGCCGGGTTTCCAGCCCGAAGGAGTGGCCTCGGCGCCTTTGGTTTTGCGCACATGCTGGAA
>JAKLDS010000066.1 GCA_022703375.1 Deltaproteobacteria bacterium
GCCTTGCTTTCGGTAATATCCCGGATAATCGCCTGTAAATATTTTTTGCCTTTGATTTCGAACAGGCTTAAAGTCACATCCGTGTCAATCAGAGTCCCGTCCGGCCGCTTATGGGTCAACTCATAGGAACGCATTTCTTTGCGCAGGGCACCCCGGATTTTTTCCAGTGCAAATTCGGTGCTGAGCTGGCCGTTCGGCTGCCGCTCCGGCCAGAGAATGGAAGGTGATTGTCCCAGCAGCGCTTCTCTTCCGCAATGGAACAATTCTTCCGTTCTTTTATTGCAGTCAATTATCAGATCGCGATCCATCAGAATAATGGAATCATTGGCGGAATCGAAAAGGGCGCGGTACTGAATCTCATATTTCCTGTCCAAGGCATCAATCCGGGAAACTGTCACTACTTCGCTTTCCAATTCTTTCAGCCGGTTTTCCAATTCCTGATAGCTGGGCTTATCGGGCATTTTTTTGTTCTTTCTGGCAAATTACCTGCTGTTCTCTGCCGCCTGTTACTCTCAGGGCCTGCTCAAATTCCCGGTAATTTTTTCATGAATCAAACGGGAGGCAATGTTGTTGCCTAAGCCAATCAGGACTGATACGGAAGTTAAGTCTCTGGCAATATATTCAACTGCAATGGTGACATTTTCATCCTGGATGGTCGCTTTAATTTTTCCCTGGGAAATTCCCCGCTCCCTGACTATTTCCTTTCCCTTCAGTTCCCGCACGGTTCTGTCACAGGCTGCCCAAACCTTTTCGATATCGGCCTTATATGTGGCGGAAAGGCTTCCTTCCGCATACATAAACTGACCGGAGCGGAAACCCAGAACTTTTCCGTTGATGATAGTTGCGGTATCGCATCCGCCCAGCAGCAAAACCAGAAAAAAAACAAACCAAAGCTTTTTCTCTGACATAAAAACACTCCTGCGTTTAATTGCCGTTAAAAAGCTAATTATCGGTAAATAACATAAAACAATGGTTTTTATCTGTCAACGAGATTCGATTGTCCGGAAATTAAGCAAAATAAGGCCGAAATATCAAAATATCGAATAAAATCCTGACAGTACCGCCCACAATAAAATAGCGGCAGTAACCGTGATACAGGCAAGGGCAATTAATCTGTCTCCGGATGATTCTCTTTTCCTGTCATTATAGCCAAGCAGAAACGCCAGCGCGATACCGGAGACAAGCCCGCCGCCGTGCGCCCAGTTATTGATGCCACTGATAATAATACCGAAAATAATCAATCCGACAACCCAGCCCATGGCCTGTTTATAAATAGCTTCCCCGTAATAGCCGCCGCGGCTTTTCCCGTAATAAATAATGGCTCCGATCAGACCGCAGATGCTCGCCGATGCTCCGATGGTGAAATTGACATTAAAAAGCACCGACACGGCAAAGCCGGCAATTCCCGTCAGAATGTAAATACTCATAAAACGGTAAAAACCGAATTCTCTGAGTACAAACGGGCCCAGCTGCGCCAAGGCCATCATATTGAAAACCAGATGCAGGATGCCGCCGTGCAGAAAAGAGGCGGAAACGAGCGACCAGTAATGGCCATATGCAAAAAACGGGTAAGTACCGGTTGCTCCCAGAGCAAGCAGGCTTTTCGCCGATGGAGACAATAAATTAAATAAACCGTTACCGGAAAAAATCACCTGCGGATCAAGCAACAACGATAAAATGTAAAAAATAACATTAATGTAAATGATTAATTTAACCGGATCGCTGTAAACAAATAATCTTTTGACAAAACCCGCGGCATTATGAATTCCGGGACGACTAAGTCCGCAATAAGGACAAACCGGTTCTTCGGAGCTGATGAGCTTGCGGCAATCGGGGCAGAGAATTGATTTTCTTTCTTCCGGCATATTGTTTATTGATAAAACCTCTTTGTTTTCCCGTTTAATTAATGTAGTTCATTATCAATATTGATTGCTGTTGTAAAGATAAATGCCGGGTTTCTGCAAACGATATATTTAATCGAGGTCCGATTTTGGAAACAAAAGATAGCATACGGCTGAAAATTGATACACTGGCCTTCGGCGGTGCTGGAGTGGGAAGAATTAATAATTTTGTTGTTTTTGTTCCTCTGGCTGCGCCCGGGGACGAACTGGAAATTGAAATAACGGCAGTAAAAAAGAAATATGCCCGGGGACGGATATTGAGAATCATCAGGGAATCGCCGGAGAGGACAAAACCCTTATGCCGCTATTACGGGCAGTGCGGCGGTTGCTGCTATCAGCACTTGCAGTATGCAAGTCAGCTGGCTGTCAAAAAGAAGCAGGTGGAGGAATCCTTCCGGAAAATCGGTAAAATATCGTTGCCTCCTGTCGCCGATACACTGGGGTCGCCTTCTCCGTATCATTATCGCGGCAAGGCGCAATTACATGTAGCCGGCGGCGCAGGCGGGATAAGACTGGGCTTTATGGATATATCCGGCGGCAGCCATATTGGCATTGAACGCTGTGAAATCATGGAAGAAACCATCAACAGCCGGATGGTTGCTCTGCAATCAGGTGCAAAAAACCTCATTCATAATGAATCCAGGGTGACAATCTGGTCGGGGGATGAAAACGCGTCGGGAAACAAAAGAAGTCCGGTCAAAAGAATTGTCAACGGAAAAGAATTCCTTGTATCCGGCGAAGGATTTTTTCAGGCCAATTTGTCTCTGACGGGTATTCTGGTCAACGAGGTCTGCCGTCTGGCGACTGCGGGCTCAACAAATACCGTCATTGACGCCTACTGCGGCTGCGGACTATTTTCCGTATTTCTTGCACCGTATTTTCAAAAAGTAATCGGCATTGAAGCCAATGAAAAAGCGGTGAATCTCGCCCGGATTAATGCCGTTAATTCCGGCGCAGTCAACGCCGCTTTCCTGGCCGGCGATACGGGAAAGGTATTGTTGAAAAGTATAATAGCGACGGGATTAAAGGCTGACTTGCTTATCCTTGATCCTCCCCGCACCGGCTGCGGCAGGAAAACGCTGGAGGCCATCCGCAGGTTGAATCCGCAAAATATTATTTACATATCATGCAATCCGGCGACTCAGGCCAGGGATGTTAAATTTCTCGCTACTTGCGGCTATCATCTCCAGGAGCTGATTCCGGTGGATATGTTCCCGCAAACAGAGCATATTGAGGTCATCGGATTTCTTAGCAGGGAATGAGTAATATTTTATTGGGAATTTAAATAATTAGTGCTAATATATGAAAAAAATAATTGACAGCCATCAGGGATGGATATAGAAAAAAACAATTCGCAGGCTTTTCAGGAAATTATAGTAATGGAAAATATAGCTAACGATATTCAGCCTGTCAATACCTCAATAAACACCGGCAATTTCTCCGAAACCATTGTTATGGAAAATATCAGTCCGCGGACGGGAATAAATTTCTATGCTTTGTTCGAATCAGTCAGCGATGCCATCTTCCTGATGGACGAAGACAAAATTATTGATTGCAATAACAGAACACTGGAAATGCTTAACTGCAGCCGCAGTGACATAATTGACCAGCCGCTGATGAAATTTTCGCCTGCCGAACAGCCGGATGGTTCCCTGTCCGATGAAAACCTGGTGCAGAAAATCAACATTGCTTTAAACGGGGAATCGCAATTTTTTGAATGGAAGCTTGCGCAAAGCAGGGGCCATGTTTTTGATGCCGAAGTAAGCCTTAATTGTGTCGAGTTGAAAGACAAAAGGCTTCTGCACTGCATAGTGCGCGATGTCACGGAGCGCAAAAGAGAAGAAGAGCTTTACAAAACACTGGCCAACAGTTCAGCTGTCGGCATTTATATTCTGCGCGACGGCAAATTCCGTTTTGTCAATCCGAAATTTCAGGAATATGTCGGCTACAGCATGTCCGAACTTCTCAACATGGATTCCAAAGAAATAATTCATCCCGACGACAGAAGCTACGTGAGGGAAAACGCCATTAAAATGTTGAAAATGCAGCGTTCCAGCCCTTATGAATTCCGGACTGTCACCAAACAGGGCGAAATTAAATGGACAATGGAAACCGTTATCTCCATTTTTTACGACGGCAAAAGGGAAGTTCTCGGCAATTATGTGGATATCAGCGACCGCAAAAAAGCCGAAGAAGCTCTGCGCGCCAGCGAAGAGCGCTACCGTACCATTCTGGAAAACATCGAGGATGGGTATTATGAAGTTGATTTGAAAGGAAACTTCACTTTTTTCAATGAATCATGCCGCAAGATATTCGGTTATCCGCGTGAAGCAATGATGAATATGAACAACCGTCAATACATGGATGAGAAAAGCGCCAAAAAAGTCTTCGAGGTTTTCAGCAAGGCTTACCAGACCGGACGGCCGGATAAAGCCTTTGATATGGAAATTATCCGCAAGGACGGTTTTAAAAGGCATATCGAGATTTCCGTCTCTCTGATGAAGGACATAACCGGCAATCCTTTAGGTTTCCGCGGCATTGTGCGGGATATTGATGAGAGGAAAAAGGCGGAAGCAACCATTCTGCATATGGCGTACCACGACGCGCTCACCTCATTACCCAACCGTCTGCTTTTCCATGACCGGCTGAATGTTGCTATGGCCGCCAGTAAGCGCAATAACAGAAAATTCGCCGTCTTAATGCTGGATCTGGATAAATTCAAAATCATCAACGACACTCTGGGACACGCTGTAGGCGATCAATTGTTGCAGAGCGTCGGTAATCGCCTGCGCGGCCGGGTGCGCAAAAGCGATACAGTAGCCCGCATGGGTGGCGATGAATTCATGATGCTTTTGCCGGAAATTAATCAAAAAGAAGATGCCGAAGCCATTGCCAAAAAAATAATGGATTCTTTCGGACGTCCATTCCTGCTGAGCGGCGAGGAAATAAAAATTACTTCCAGCATCGGCATTGCCGTTTATCCCGACAGCGGACAGGATTTTGACACATTGAAAAAAAGCGCGGACATCGCCATGTATCAGGCAAAAGAAAAAGGCCGCAACAACTATCAGACATATAATTCGAGCATGGAGGACCACCAAAAAACATGAAAATGCCGCTGCCTGGCTGAAAAACTGATGTTTTTTCTTGTTTCCGCTCAGGAAAGCAGTCTGATAATTTTGTTTCACTAAACCAACCCCTGTCAATTAAATATTTTCGATAACGTTTTTGCAAGGATGTAACTTTATTATTAATGTTTATGGCCGAAAAAACAAAAAACGAATTACATACTGACATCGCCAACCTGCAAAAAAAGCTATCCGCCCTGGAGGAAAAAATTACGCTCCTCTCCCGGCAGAAAGATCTTCATCGGCGGGAAAATGAAATTGTTTTCCGGTCAATTTATGAATTATCAGCCGATGCTATAATCATTATGAAAAACGGAGCCGTAGCTGATTGCAATGTAAGTTTTCTGGAAATGTTCCGCTGCTCCAAAAAAGAAATAGAAAATGATTTCCCGAAAAAATTCTGGCCGGAGTTTCAACCGGACGGCAGTATTTCGGTTGATAAGGCAAGGCAAAATCTTATTTGCGCCGTTAAAGGAATCTCTAACGGACCTTTTTTCTGGCGTTACCTGCGCGGCGATGGATCTGCATTTGACTCCGAAAGTTATCTTAAGTTCATCAATATCGGAGAAAAAACATACCTGCAGTGCATTATTCATGACATAACCGGACGCCAGCGGGATCAGAATCTCTACAGAACAATAGCCGACACTTCCAGCGCCGCTGTCTTTATCATCCAGAAGGGAAAGTTGGTATTGGCAAATCCCAATTGGGCCAAATATATGGGATACGGATCTCAGGAATTTCTGGGAATGAACAGTCTGGTTTTTGTTCATCCGGAAGACCGCGCAGAGGTAAGAAGAAATGCCATCAGTATGCTGAAGGGGGAACGGAAGACTCCTTATGAATATCGTATCATAACCAAAGCCGGTGAGGTGAGGCATGTTATTGAAACAGCAACATCCATCAATTACGAAGGCCAGAGAGCGATCCTAGGCAACACAATAGATATCACCGAGTTGAAGGAAACCCGTTTAAAGCTCAACGAACTGCAACTGCTGGAATCATCAATTCTGGATACCATACCCCATGCCGTATTCGGGTTTCAGGAGCGCCGGATAATTTTTGCCAATCCGGCCGCCGAAAAGATTTTCGGCTGGCGAGTCGAAGAGTTGCTGGGAAAAGACGCGCGGGTTCTTTACCGCAGTAAAGAGGAATATGATGAAACAGGCTGGCTAGTTTATGCAATGCTGGAACGGCAGGGAAATTGTTCGCTGGAAGTGCCGGTCCGCCATAAAGACGGTCGTGATTTCTTTTGCCTTCTTAACTCTTCCGCAATCGATTCCGATGTTTATAAAGGGCGCATCGTTGCCATCTATGAAGATATTACCGACCGGAAAAAAGCGGAGGAAGACAAAAAGAAACTGGAAGCACAGCTGATTCAATCACAAAAAATGGAAGCCATCGGCACGCTGGCCGGCGGCCTGGCTCATGATTTTAACAATCTCATGATGGGCATTCAGGGCTGCACTTCCATTTTAATGATGGAATTCCAGAACGATCCGCTGCGTTACGAGCGCCTGAAATCAATTGAACATTTTATCCGGAGCGGAACGGAGCTTACCAGGCAGCTGCTCGGATTTGCCCGTGGCGGCAAATACGAGATTAAAACCATTGACCTTAATCAACTGATAGAAAAAACGGCATCCCTGTTCGCCAGAACAAAAAAAGAAATCACCATTCATTATTCTTTTACCGAGAATATTGCCCTTGTTGATGTTGACCGCGGCCGGATGGAACAGGTGCTGCTCAACATGCTCGTCAATGCCTGGCAGGCAATGCCCGGGGGTGGAGATATTTACCTGAAAACTGAATATGTTGTCCTTGATGAAGATTTCGTCCGCTCCTATGCGGTGGCAGCCGGAAAATACGTCAAACTATCCATTAAAGATGACGGTATCGGCATGGACCAAAGAATAAAAGATAGAATATTTGAGCCATTCTTCACCACAAAGGAAACAGGGAAGGGAAACGGCCTGGGGCTGGCCATTGTTTACGGAATTGTGCGGGATCATAACGGAATAATCACGGTAACCAGCAAACCCCATGAAGGGACAAGATTT
Organism: Deltaproteobacteria bacterium; assembly: GCA_022703375.1. Lineage (GTDB taxonomy): Bacteria > Desulfobacterota > Syntrophia > Syntrophales > Smithellaceae > JAKLDS01. The sequence continues at coordinate 7,090 of JAKLDS010000066.1, forward strand.
GATATTTACCTAAAAGCATCGGAGATGGAACTGAAAGATGAAACTTCTGAAACACAGGAAATTATCAGGGGCAGCGAAACTATTCTTTTTGTGGACGATGAAAAAAGCATTATCGAAGTGACCAAGGAAATATTGGAGATACTCGGCTATAAAGTATACGCGGCGGACAGCGGCCAGGAGGCCGTTAACCTTTACGCAAAAAAGAAAAGCGAGATTGATCTTGTAATTCAGGATATGGTCATGCCGGGTATGAACGGTCTGGAAACATTCCAGGCCTTGAAAGTAATCAATCCCGACATCAAGGTGATTTTATCAAGCGGCTATGTCATGAACCAGCAAATTGAAGCCGTCATGGAACAGGGCTGCCGGGCATTTATCCAAAAACCTTTCCGCATCGAAGATTTATCAGTTAAAATCAGAGAAGTTCTGGATAACCCGTGAAGATACTCCCGATACGTCCGCGACAAGCCGGCACTATCGGGATACCCGTGACTGCAGCAGGATAATTCCACTTACACTTCAAACTTCACTGTGCTCTTTTTACCACGGCACTACGCCTGGTATAATTCTTCAGTTCATCCCGATAATCGGGATTTCTGAAATTCGAGTCTCATTAATTTTTGTGGCTTTCGTATTAAAATATTGATATTTAGGCGTTATGTGAGAAAATAATATATATATCAAAAGGAGATAGAAATGCCATCGAAAAGCAAGACGGTAATAATTGAGCAAGGCCGGATTCTGGGAAAGAAGCTGGAATCACGGTTGCAGCAGTTGACGGAAAAAGGAATCAGCGCGGAAAAAGCCAGTATTGATCCCCTTGTCAAAAGCTATCAGGCCAGGATTAAAGCCATTAACCGCCGGATTGCCGCAGCAGACAAGTTAACGAAGCGTTCTGAGGAATTGGCAAACGCCAAAGCACAAAAAGCAGCCGAGCTGGCTCAAAAAGAAGTTGAGACCAAAAAAGAGGCGGCACCGCCCGCGGCAAAACCCAAAAAAGAAAAAGAAGCGGCAGCCGAGGATAAAGCTAAAAAGAAGCCGGCGGAAAAAGCAGCTAAAAAGAAACCGGCAGCGGAGACGGCTGAGGCGGGAGAAGCACCGAAAAAGCCGCGCAAGAAAAAGGAAGCGGCAGCCGAAGAATGAGCTGAGAAACAAAAAGGCGGACTGCATTGCAGCCCGCCTTTTTTATTGTCTGGCGTCCCCATGGGGAGTCGAACCCCAGTTACAGGCGTGAAAGGCCCGTGTCCTAGGCCTCTAGACGATGGGGACGTTTATCGGCCTTTTGGTATACAAGTCGCGCCTTATATATTGTAAAATAAAGAAAGTCAAGCCCTGCAAAAAAATATTTAAAAACCTGATATTTGCCCTTACCAGCTCTATATTGTTGCTGTCTTTCACTTTTTTCGTTATCAGACCTGCCGAGCCGCAGTTAGTTCGCCGCTTTCCGAAAATCATAAAAAGAGCAAAACTCCACAGGCGTAAACATTTTTCGCCAAATGCTTTTTCTCGTGCAATTTTTTTGTTCTGCATGCAAACAATTTACAATAATAACTAACATTATTTTACGATTAATATCGTTTTCAGCTTTACAAATCACCCGGAAAGAGTTAGCTAACCGGCGGAATTGTTATTGACTATATCAATTTCCGGAATTTATAGATCAAGGAACTGTCATGTTTAATTTTCTGCCGGCCACTGTGATTGGCTGCCTGACTTCATTACTCCTGGGTTTAAATGTTATTTACTGGACTTCGATAATACTGCTGTTTGCCGTCCTTAAATTTCTGCTGCCCGTTAAACCGTTGCGCCGGATTTGCGATTGGGTGTTACTCTGGGCCGCAGAGAACTGGATTTCCGGCAACAGCGGCTGGATGGCTCTTACCCAGAAAACGACCTGGGATGTGCAGGGGCTGGATAATTTGAATCCCCGCGGCTGGTATCTCGTTATCAGCAATCATCAATCCTGGGCTGACATTTTTGTTATGCAGCATCTGTTGAACCGCCGCATCCCTTTTATGAAATTTTTTTTAAAAAGCGAGTTAATCTGGGTACCAATAATCGGCCTGGCCTGGTGGGCGCTCGACTTCCCTTTTATGAAACGCCACAATGCCGAATACCTGAAAAAGCATCCGGAGCAGCGCGGCAAGGATTTTGCCACGACACGTAAGGCTTGCGAAAAATTTGCCTCCATTCCGACCAGCGTTATGAATTATCTGGAAGGAACCCGCTTTAACCAGACAAAACATAACCGGCAGGAATCGCCTTACCGGCATCTTCTGAAGCCCAAAGCGGGAGGCATGGCTCTCGCACTCGACGTGCTGGGCGATAAATTTCACTCCCTGCTGAACATCACCATTGTTTATCCCGACTTTGTCCCTTCTTTCTGGGATTTTCTTTGCGGCCGCATCAAGCGTGTAATTGTGCGCCTTGAGCAACGGGAAGTGCCGCAGGATTTGCTGCACGGTGATTATGTCGGTAACCCTGCTTTTCGTGATGCCGTTCAGCTATGGGTGCAGCAGTTATGGCAGGAAAAGGATGAACAAATCGAGCTGCTCAAAAAGGAAGCTGCGTCAGCCGGTTGATTAATCATCCTTTCCGATTATCCCATTGACACTAAAAACGGTTCTTCGTATACTGCACAAGCAAACAATCACACCAACTTTTTACCCTGCAAATAAAATTGCAGCGGTTTAATTAACTTTATTACAGTCAATCTACCAGGGGGGGATAAATGGTGAGAAGGAAAAAAACAGGGAAGAAGGCTTTGCTTTTGGGCGCGGGAGGCCCGGTCGGAGGCCTGGAAGCGGGCGCCCTGATTGCGCTCGACGAAATGGGCGTAAAATTTGATGTCATATCGGGCGCGTGTATCGGCTCCGTCCTGACACTCGCTTATACGAGCCCCGCCAAAGGACGCACGAGGCGCGAATCGCTGGAATACTGGTGCAGCGAAACCGGTGTCTCCGACGAGATATACAAATTCCTGCCCACCGACTTCAAGGTATTTCAAAAACAGGCCGGCCTGTTTAATCCGCTGACCGATAAATGGCTGGAAACGATGGTTCGACAGTTTTCCTGGGGTTTTGGCAATACCTCGCAGAATGACTTCCAGCGCTTATATAATGATGCGCTGCTGTGCGGATTGACGGCCCTGGCTCCTTCCATCGTGCCTTTCAGCACTTCCATCAGCCGGATTGCGCCGTGGCTGGCGAATTTGATTGATTTTGAAAACGTCAAAGATGTGCCGGAGGAAATATACATCAACGCGCTGGATATTGATGCGAAAAAAATTGTTCTGTTCGATAAAAATCAGATTACCGAAAAACATGTCCTGGCGGGCTCTTCACTTTTCTTTGTCTGCCCGCAAACGGAAATAGACGGCAAATGGTATGGCGAAGGCTCTTACATTGATACTCTCAACTTCAAGGGCATCATCGGCCGCCATGACGATATCGAAACAATTGTCGTCATGAATATTCTCAATGACAAGGATTTGATAAGAAGGCCGGAAAATATCTACGATGCCTACAATCTTTCCATCATGCTGCCTTTCATTACAATCGCCGATGACGATATCAAGATTTTCGAGGCCAAATACAAAGGCGACAGAAATCTCCTGAAGGTGCAATTTGAAATTCCGGAAGAACATCTGCGCCGGGCAATGGATTGGAGCGTTTCCAATATGATGCGTTTGCGCGACATCGGTTATGAAGAGGGAATGAAATTTTATCAGGCCAATAAAGCCCTGCTGGATTGAGAAAAATATATTCACGCATTGAAGGAATTTGCCGCCATGAAGAAAGCCATTCGCAAGCTGGATGAGGCCGGGGAATTTTACACCGCGGAGCGCTGTTTCGTAAATGAGGTGGCCAATACTCCTGACGATCCCGATGTATCCATTGCCCGCGCACGGGTGGCGCCCGGAGTAACAACCAAATGGCATCGCCTGCGCGATACTGGCGAAAGATATGTCATTCTGGCAGGTGAAGGCATGATTGAGATTGGCGATTTGCCGCCGCAGCAAGTGCAGCCCGGAGACGTGGCTCTGATTCCGCCGCTTTGTCGTCAGCGCATCAGCAACACCGGAAAAGAAGATTTGATTTTCCTTTGCGTCTGCTCGCCTAGGTTTCGCCCTGAAGCTTATGAAGATTTAGAACAGCAATGACCCGACAGCCTCTTCATAAATTAGAAACGCTGCCCCAGATAAAGACCCACTGCCCGATGGCCGCCTTCCGACATGCCGTAAGCCAGATAAAGCGGACCTAAAAACGTATTTAAGCCCACAAAAACGCTGCCCGCATAAATAAGCGAATCAAAAGTAATATCTTCCCGCCGCTGCCAGGCGTTGCCGGCTTCCGCGGAACCTCCCAGGTAAAGCTGATGCCGCAGGCTGCCCAAGCCCACACTGCCCATGTTGCGGTAGAAAATAATACGGCCAATACCCACATGCTGGCCGGAAAGCTGATTCGGGGAATAACCGGAAAGGTTGAAAAAACCGCCGATATTATAAGAATCTTCAATCGCCGTATTGCTGTTGAAATAACCGGAATAAGTAATTCCGGGAACGATTGTATACCTGCCCCATGTTTTGATAAATTGCCCGGATAAAACAATGCTGTTGGCTGTATTGTCGGAACCCAGCGCCTCAATATTATTGGCCATAATTACAGCCATTTGTGCGCCGCGCGTGGGAAAATCAAAATGATCCATCGTATTGTAAGAAAACGATGTAATCAGGCCGCCGCGATTGTAGCTATCCGACCCCAGAGAAGGATCGCCGATATTCACATTAAAATTGCCATAGGCCCGCCAGAGTCCGAATCTTATTTCCCCCCAATTGCCGAATTGCCTTCCCACACCCAGGCTGCCCTGAATATAGCGGATAAGATATTGAGCGACAATATTGTTGTCGTTGTCAAAAACATTGACAGTGCGTTGCCGCAGCTCCGCCTGAGGATTGATGAAAAAGCGGGTCGAATAAGTAATCGGCTGGTAAAATTCCGTAAAAATCCGGGGTGAATCGCCGATTTGAAATTCCGTGCGCCATTCGCCCCCCAGCGAATTCAATTTTGTTTTCGTGATGCTTGTTCCGATGGAATAAGTGCTTTCACCTCTGAAATCATCCGCCATGCCGAAGCCGAATTTAATGAAAGTGTCGCCCCATGATTTCTCATCGGCTTTAATAACCAGCCCCGTCTGCTTGTTGCGCTGTTCCAGACGGAAATCAACATTTTCAAAGTTATCCATGCCGTATAACCTATGCAGGTCTTCGACGAGCTTTTCCACATTCAATTTCTCGCCGGGCTTGCTTTCCACTTGCGATTGCAGAACCTT
>JAKLDS010000067.1 GCA_022703375.1 Deltaproteobacteria bacterium
GCGGTGGCGCCGAAGAAGATAAGAATGGGATAGTGAAAAAGCCAGACTGCCGAAATCATTAAGATGCCGAAGAAAAGAGATAAGAGAAAAACCTGTCCTGCGGCACGTTGCGCTTTTAGCAGCTTGCCGGCTCCGAACATCCGTGCACAATAAGAGCCGGCACCAATGCCGCTGCCGATGCCGATTGCCGCAAAAATCATTTGAATGGGAAAGCAAACGGTCAGTGCCGCCAATGCCTGAGAGCTTAACCGGGCAAGCCAGAAAGCGTCAATGAAATTGTAAACCGACATGGCCATCATAGCAATGACGGAAGGCCAGCTCATTTTGATAATCAGCGGAAAGATTGCCTCTTTCCCCAAGTCCAGTCGTTTGTTCATAAAAGCCGTTGTTGGCAAATTGATATTAATTATAGTAAAGCACTGTGTGATTACACGCAATGCACAATAAATTCAAGGCTGGAAAGATGAAAAAAAATCTCATTGTAATTTTGGGACCGACGGCTTGCGGTAAGACAAAGCTGGCCGCTCGCCTCGCCTTTGATTTCCGCGGCGAGATAATATCCGTTGATTCGCGTCAGGTTTACCGGGGCATGGATATCGGCACCGGCAAGGATCGGCAGGACTATCATGTCAACGGAGTCAACATTCCCTGCCATCTGATAGACATTATTAATCCGGAGGAGGAATTCAATCTTTTTGAATTCCAGAAAAAATTCTATGAAATTCACCGGGAACTTATTGCAAAAAGCATTGTTCCTTTTGCCGCAGGCGGCACGGGACTTTATCTGGAAGCAGTCATTACCGGTTATCAAATGCCTCCGGCCTTTTCCAGTGAGGAATTCAGGAAAGAAATGCAGGAGAAATCAGCCGAAGAATTGAGAACCATCCTTATTGAATTAAAACCAAACCAGCATAACAAAACAGACCTGGCTGATAAAGAAAGAATAATACGGGCAATTGAAATTGAACTGGCCCGTAAGAAAACCGGCGCCTCCGCTGAAAATAGTTCTGATATTGCCGCGGCGGTATTCGGTATAAAAACAGACAGACAATGCCTGCGGCAACGCATTACGGCAAGATTAAAGCAGCGACTGCAAGATGGTATGATTGAAGAGACAGAGAGGTTGCATGCTGAAGGTCTGACGTGGGAAAGGCTGGAGAGCTTCGGCCTGGAATACCGTTATTTGTCCCAGTATCTTCAGGATAAAATCAGCTATGAAGAAATGTTTAATAAATTGAATACAGCCATTCATCAATTTGCCAAACGGCAAATGACCTGGTTCCGCCGGATGGAAAGAAAAGGAATTGTCATCAACTGGATTGATGCGGGCGATTACGATTTGCTTAAAGAGAGCGTAAATAAATATTTAAATGAAAAAACATGATGCAATTAATCATTATCTGAGAAATTACTCGGCAGTCGGGCAATGGCGCCTGGTTAAGGGAAAACAGGAAAGTTTTTCGCAAATTGTTGTCATACCGGCTTACGCCGAGAAAGAACTTCTTTTTTCCACTCTGGTTGCAATCGCACGGAATCCGGGCCCGGATTTAAAAGAAACGTTTATTTTATGTGTCATAAACAATAAGAAGAACGTACCCCAAACAATCCGGCAAAATAATCAGCAGACCATGCAATACCTTGATTTGCTCATTGCCGGGAAAAAACCGGATGATTGTGATTCCGCCTGTGTCAGTGCTCAGGAAGCTCATATTTTACGGGATGCCGGGTTGAATATTGGGTATATAGATGCCAGTTCCCCGGGGCTGGAAATACCGGATAAAACGGGCGGAGTGGGCATGGCGCGCAAAATCGGTATGGACATGGCACTGCGTTTATTTCCTAAGGATGATTATCAACGCCGCTTAATTATCAGTCTCGACGCCGATACGCTGGTGGATGACAATTATCTGCGGGAAATCCAAAATTATTTCCAGAGAAAAATCAGCACGGCAGTCGTTGCCTATGAGCATCAGAATCCTGAGCTGCCCGCAGCCAGGGACGCGATCTGCTGTTATGAAATATTCTTACGCTACTGGGTAATGGGGCTTCGGTACGCTGATTCTCCCTATGCCTTCCATTCTATCGGTTCGACGATTGTATGTACGGCGGATGCTTATCTAGCGGTCAGGGGAATGAACAGAAGGGAAGCGGGCGAAGATTTTTATTTTCTCAATAAGCTCGCGAAAACAGGACAAATCGGATACATCAGGAGTACCTGTGTCCATCCGTCGGCGCGGATTTCCGGCCGTGTCCCTTTTGGAACCGGTAAGGCCATGCAACGGCGACTGGAAGCAACGGAGGACGAATACCGGCTATATGATGCTACGGTCTTTGCCATATTAAAACAGTGGCTGCAAATTATGAAAAATGCCGGCAATCGAAGCGGAGAAGATCTGATGCAGCAGGCGGCGGCAATCCATCGGGGGCTTGCTGAATTTCTTAAAATCAATTCCTTTATCTCAATCTGGACGAAAATCTGTCATAATGCCAGAAATGAAAAAGTACTGGCCGGACAATTTTGCGACTGGTTTGACGGCTTTAAAACCCTGAAACTAATTAACTATCTGAGCAGAGAATATTTTCCGCCTGTCGGCATCTTTCAGGCAATCAGCAGTTTATTTCACAAGTCATCCATAGAAAACGAATTTCAGTATAGAATAGAAAATACAGCTCCTGAAGCCAGACAGCGTATTTTGCATTATTTGCGGACCAAAACATAACAGGAAATCTTAAGGATAATCTTCTTGACGGATTAATGTATTTTACATATACGACTGCCATCAGTTTGCAAATAATAATTAATAATTTAATCAATATTAAGAAAGGGAAACAGATGAAGAGAATGATCAACCGTAAATGGATAGCTGTTCTTGCTGTATTTTCGCTTGTTTTTATAATCGGTTGCGGCAAGGCCGAGGAAAAACAAAAAGAAACAAAAAGCGGCGACGTGGCCGTAGGAACAAATCAATTGCCCGCCGTTACACCTTCTGCGGAAGTTAAAGAATTTGAGCTGAGAAACGCCGCGGTTATCGTGGATGGGAAAATTCTGAAGAAGTCTGTCGTGAAGAAAGAAATCAAGAAGCTGGTGAAAATTAACAAGGACAGGATACCTAAAGAAAAACTTAAAGAAGTTCAGGCAGATATGAAGAAGCAACTGATTGAAGAGTTTATCGTCCGTACTGTATTGAATAATGAGGTAGAAAAGAGAAAAATCACGGCAGAGGAAGCAGAGGTACAGCAGACAATTAAACAGATTGAGGCCGGCATGGCTAAAGATAAAACGCTGGAAGATTTACTCAAAGAACACAAGATGACAAAGGATAAATTCAACAAGGAAATCGCTTTTTCCGTAAAAGTAAAAAAACTTGTGGACATGGAAACGAGCGGCAAGGGCAAGGCTAACGATAAGGAAATAAGCAAGTTTTATAATGAAAACAAAGATAAGTTTACCGAGCAGGCAATGTCTCACGTTCGCCATATTCTTGTTAAAGTAGAACCGACAGATGACGCAAAGATAAAAGCGGAAAAGAAAGTGAAAATTGAAGGCATTCGTAAAAAGCTAATCGGAGGGGCTGATTTTGCCGAACTTGCCAAAAAAGATTCCGATTGTCCCAGTAAGGAAAAAGGCGGGGATTTAGGCTTTATCGGGAAAGGTGAGACGGTAAAACAATTCGAAAACGCGGCATTTACCCAGGCAAAAAATGTGATCGGCCCGGTTGTGACAACGGAATACGGCTATCATGTTATCCAGGTACTGGAGCGCCAGGAACAAAAAGTCAAGAAGCTCGATGAAGTCAGGAAAAACATCGCCGCATATCTGGAAAATGAGAAGAAACGGGAGGCAGTGACTTCATTAATAAAGAGACTGCGGGCTGAGGCAAAAATAACTATATTAGATAAATAAATGTTCGTAACTAATGCGCATTAGAAAAGCGGGAAAAATAACTGATAATTTATGGCTTTTGGGAACTGAAGAATCCTGTGTTTATCTACTCGAGGGAAGCAGCTCTGCGGCAATAATCAGCGCCGGCATGAATTACATTATCCCTGATGTCCTGAGGCAGATTACCGCTTTTGGCATTGCTCAGAATAAAATAGCCCACATGATTATACTGCATGCGCACTTTGATCATGTGGGCATCGTTCCTTATTTTAAGAGAAATTATCCGCAACTGAATATCTGTGCATCACAGCGCGGCTGGGAAGTGCTGGCCAAACCAAAAACAATCGAAGTAATTAATCAGTACAGCATGCTGGTAACAAAAAAAGTCGCCGGAGCGTTGGGTAAAATATCTGCAATTGATTGGGAATGGCGTGATGATGTCCGGGGCAGCGCACTGAAAGATGGCGATAAGATTGATCTGGGAGGCATGACAATTGACATTTACGAAACACCAGGTCATTCTTCCTGTTCGATTACTGCTTATGCACCGCAACTGCAAGCGTTGTTTCCTTCTGATGCCGCGGCAATCCCCTTTAAAAACGAAATAATTCCAGTGCCCAATTCCAGCTTTATCCTCTACCGGCAAAGTCTGGAAAAGTTAAATAAGTTGCCCGTCAGCATAATTGGCTGTGACCACTACGGTTACATTACGGGTGCGGAGGCGGCGGGCTATATAGACGCTACTATTGCCGCCACGGTTGCGATGAGGCGGAAATTTGCCCGGGCCTTGAATAAATCAGGTAGTATTGACCGGGCGGCGGCGCTGCTCGTTATCGAACACTTTAAAGATAATCCTGATTATTTTATTGCTCCCGAAATCCTTACCGGTGTTTATTCCCAGATGCTTAAATCAATAATCAGCGAAGAAAGCAAACCTAATTAAATTTTCCTGAGAGAAGATTCGGTGCAGGAGACTGTGCCGTGATGCCTTTAGCGCTGAATAAATATGCGAAGAATTCTCATATAACTTATTATAAACGATAAAGATTACGACACACTCTCCCATGCCCGGAAATGCCTGATTAGAAATGACGCCGCATTGTCTCATTTGTTAAAAAGATTTGAAAGCTTTGTATTTTAGCGCCGGTCACTTCTCTTCAACTTATTAGGTTGATTGGCTTTTATTCTTGGCTTTTTTTGCAGTAAAAACCAATACGGCAAATATACCTACTACAACCAACAATCCGACAAGTTTTGCCACCCAAGATACTTCTTCCATTTGATCCTCCTATTTGAAAAGAATGAGAAGCTTCCCGTGAAAGCTTCCTTTTATATCGCGTATAAATCAGGATATTTGGCGTTCAGGCAGATATATAAAGCATGAACAATAATTCATGCTTTATATATCATTGTATGTTTTGTCAATCATTTTTTTCGGGGAATTATTATTTCTTTCTTATTTGTCTTAGGAAGAAATAATACTATGTTGATATTAGACAATTGACCGGGCAAGAAACCGTGGGTATGGTTGAACCTTATTTGGACGACTTAATTTTTATAAGAGATAATCATGATAAACAGATAGCTGTCCAGAGGAGAAATCGGGAAAAAACAAAAAGTGCTGCGGGGAATCTTATTTATTAGTTACATTGCGCAGTACACAGAAGATGTGCAGAAAATAACGATATTTCCAATTCGCAAAATTCATGTGGTGTGAAAAGGAACGCAGAAATGGGGAGAAGTCTGTCTTTGTGCAGATATTGCTTATTGCTATGTCAGCTGAGGACTTGCAAGAGATCGCTTACAACTTTGTTTTTCTGAGTTTTCAGGGGCATCTGGAGATTAATTGCATAGCGATTACATCTTCCTTCTTTATCCTTTATAATATAGCCTTCACTGGAGAAATCGGCGATAATTTTTCTTACCGCCCTTTCCGTAATGCCTATCTCTGATGATATTTCATTAGCCGTTATTTGAGGATGCAACGCCAAAAATTTCAGGACAAGGGCATGGTTCGTCAAAAAAGCCCAATTACTACCCATATTAATCCTTTCCACTAATCAAATGTCAGCTCTGAACAATAAAAAAGCCGCCAGCAAAAATTTAATTTTTCTGATAGCGGCCCGACTACCTGAATCCTTCAGAAGCATTCTCATGCTTCCGAACCCGTTAAAACTACGTTGTTAGTTGTTGTTTACTTAATAGATAAATATTACTGAAATGTCAAGTTAAAAACTTAGATGAATTAAGGGAACGCTACAGTTAATGCATATTCAATTAGCCTCAGACGGTACCTGGCTCAGGTATTGATTTTTCAATCAGCAGGATAAGTTAAATATTCCGGAAGCCGGAGGGGAAGTTAGAGTATTGAAAAACAGCTTTGCGGCAATTTGCTCCACAAAAATAAAAGATGTGGCGGATTTGCCAAGATGTGTATATGTTGAATTGTCCGGCAAACGGTCAAATGCATCCGGCTTCCGGACAAAAAGACGGGAGAAGAACAGGAATGAAAATTACCAGAGCGGAATTTATAAAAAGTGCCGTCTTGCCTTCACAGTATCCGCCGGGGACAATGCCGGAAATAGCTTTCGTGGGACGATCGAATGTCGGTAAATCATCTCTGATCAACACTCTGGTGAGCCGTAAGAATCTGGCGAAAACCAGCAATACACCGGGACGCACGCAGCTTATAAATTTTTTCACTGTTAATCAAAATATGTTGTTTGTTGATTTGCCCGGCTATGGTTTTGCCAGAGTGTCTCAGGCAATCAGGAAAGACTGGGGCGAAATGATCGAAACTTATCTGCGGCAACGGCAGAATCTGGCAATGGTTATTTTGATTTTGGATATCCGCCGCGATCCCGGCAGAGATGACTTGTCTTTGCGGGATTGGCTGGATAATTACCGGATACCTTATCTGATAGTTCTGACCAAGGCCGATAAACTTTCCAACAATCAGGCCATTGTCCGCCGTCAGGCTGTCCTTCGCCTTCTGCAAAACTCTGGTTTTGCCGGACCAATTCTCTTTTCCGCTAAAACGCAGAAAGGGAAAGATGAAATCTGGCAGGCACTGGATGAGCATTTAAGTCATTTGTCGCATTGCTAGCTGCTTTATTGCTTCAGAGAGGGAAAATCAAAGACTACAGGAGTACAGGTACCGCTGACAATGGCCTGAAGATTGGCATCCAGTGGTTTGCCCACCTGCAAATTGTTTTTGCTCAGAAATTCCTTATCGGGATATTGGGAATTCTTATCGTATAAAATAAAAGTTTTTCCCTCAGTCTGGACAAAACCCTCGGCAATTTTATTTTTAGGAGTAAAAGAAAATTTAACTTCAAAGCCTTTATTTCTGGCATGTTCAATACTGGTGCTGCGCTGAATGGAAATAATCGTCGCCTGTCCCGGATAACTTTTGTACTGGCAGGGACCACCGACAAGTTTTTTTTCTTGTGGCCCGGCAAAGCAGGTAATGGAAAAAACAGATAATAAAAATGAAGTTAATAGAAACGGCAATATTATTTTTAATGATTTGCCTGAACGCATGACGGATATCCTCTCTTTTGAAATAACAGTAATGTATTATTAATATCGGTTAGATAAAATAAATTCTTAAGCAAGCGATAAAAATAACGCGTAGCCTTTATCATAAAAAAATATTCATTAACATAGTAAAATGTAGAAAATTTAAGCATCAATATATTATTCTGAAATATCCAAAAGTTATAAATATTCAGGAGAAAAAAAGGCATCCGGGCTTGACACGCTAAATAAATTATGTTAGCCCACGCAAGCTAGTCTGACATTGCATCAGACGATTATTTTAAAGATATTTACATAGAATTAACGAGGTGTAATTCAGTGGTAAAAGATAATGAAAAAGTTGGCGCGGTAATGGTGGTTGGCTCGGGTATCGCCGGCATTCAGGCTTCCCTTGATTTGGCCAATTCCGGAATGAAAGTCTATCTGGTGGAAAATGGCATCAGCATTGGCGGCGTCATGGCCCAGCTCGACAAAACCTTTCCTACAAACGACTGTTCTGCCTGTATTTTATCGCCAAAACTGGTCGAAGTCGGTCGTCATCCCAATGTTGAAATAATGACCCGCCGCACCGTGGAATCAGTTGAAGGCGAGCCGGGGAAATTTAAAGTCAAAATGACGAAAGCGCCGCGCTTTGTCAATCTCGACAAATGTACCGGCTGCGGTGATTGCGCTAATGTCTGCCCGGTTACCGTACCCGCCGGTTTCAATGGTAATTTAAGCGAGAGAAAAGCAATTTATCGCCATTTTCCGCAGGCCATTCCCAGTGGATTTGCCATAGATAAAATTGGCACTTCACCCTGCAAGGCAAACTGTCCCACACATATCAGCGTCCAGGGCTATGTTGCGTTGATTGGCCAGGGCAAATTTAAGGAAGCACTCAAACTGATAAAGCAGGATAACCCTTTCCCGATTGTTTGTGGCCGCGTTTGTAACCACCCCTGTGAAACTGCCTGTATGCGCGGCAAGGTGGATGAGCCGATTGACATCATGCATTTGAAACGGTTTGTCGCCGATTTGGATTTGAACAGTGAAACCCGCTATTTGCCGGAAAAGAAAGAAAGTAAAGGCAAGAAGGTTGCGGTTGTCGGCGCCGGTCCGTCCGGTTTGACTTGTGCTTACTATCTGGCTATTGAAGGCTATGATGTTGAGGTTTTTGAAGCGTTGCCCGTGGCGGGTGGCTGGATGGCCGTCGGTATTCCCGAATACCGCCTCCCGAAAAAAGTTCTCAACGCGGAAATCAAGGTAATCGAAGATCTCGGCGTAAAGATACATCTCAATACAAAAATCGGCAAGGATATTTCTTTCGACAAACTTAAGAGTGATTTCAACGCCGTCTTCATTGGCTGCGGCACCATGAAGAGCAGCAAGCTCAATATTCCCGGCGAGGATATGCAGGGCGTCATCCACGGTGTTGATTACCTGATGCGCATTAATCTGGGCGAAAAGGTTACACTGGGCAATCGCGTTGCTGTAATCGGCGGCGGTAATGTGGCGATGGATGCTGTCCGCACGGCGGTGCGCACGGGCTCGAAAGATGTTTTTATTCTCTATCGTCGGACGCGTGCTGAAATGCCCGCCTCCCCGGAGGAAATCGAAGAGGCCATTGAAGAAGGAATTGAAATGAAATTCCTTGTTGCCCCCAAACGGGTAGTGGGCAAGGATGGAAAAGTGACCGGAATTGAATGCACTCGCATGGAACTGGGCGAACCGGACAAAAGCGGACGCCGCCGTCCCGTGGAGATCAAAGGTTCGGAATTCATCATGGAGTGCGACGCGATTGTACCAGCCATCGGTCAGGAAGCTGATTTGTCCTTTATTACAAAAGAAAGCGGCGTGTCCATTAATAAATGGAATAATGTTGATTACGATAATGTGACTTATGCGACTAATATAGAAGGTGTCTTTACCGGCGGCGATGTGGCAACCGGTCCCCAAACGGTTGTAAAAGCTGTTTTTGCCGGCAAAGAAGCGGCCAAATCCATTAACCGTTATTTACTGGGAGAAGACATAAAGGCCGGCCGGGAAAAAGACTGGACGAAGGATCTGGCGGATAAAGCCGATGTTTCGGCTGTCAATAAAGTTCCCCGGGTGAAATATCCTCATATAAAACCGGAAGAGCGTCGCACCAATTTCCAGGAAGTCGGTATTGGTTTTAACGAAGCTCAGGCCATTGCCGAAGCCCGTCGCTGTCTTAACTGCGGCATTTGTTCGGAGTGTTACCAGTGTGTTGATGCCTGTATAGCCAAAGCTATTGACCACGATATGACTTTTGAGGAAGAGACAATAGAAGTCGGTGCGGTGATTGCCTCGCCCGGTTTTGAAATATTTGACGCTAGGCTCCGTGGAGAATACGGCTACGGCATTTATAAAAATGTTGTCTCCAGCATCCAGTTTGAGCGCATTCTTTCTGCTTCCGGCCCCTTCTTCGGCCATGTCCAGAGAATTTCCGACGGCAAGGAACCCAAAAAGATTGCCTTTATTCAATGTGTCGGTTCGCGCGATGTTTCCTGCGACAACAGCTGGTGTTCGTCGGTTTGCTGTATGTATGCCACCAAGGAGGCCATCATCGGCAAAGAACACGCCAAAGGCCTGGAGCCCACCATTTTCTATATGGATATTCGCGCGCACGGCAAGGATTTTGACCGCTTTGTCACCCGCGCCAAAGAAGAATACGGTATTCGTTACATCCGCTCGATGCCCTCGGTTATCAAAGAATTACAGCAGACCAATAACCTGCTGATTACTTATGTTCAACAGGACGGAACACTAATCGAAGAAGAATTCGACATGGTTGTTCTGTCGGTGGGTTTGATGCCGCCCAAAGAAGCTAAAAAGCTCGCTGCCAGTATTGGTATTGAACTCGAAGAGCACGGATTCTGTAAAACTGCGCTCGAAAATCCGGTACAGACATCGCGACCGGGTGTTTTTGTCTGCGGCGCTTTCGGCGGGCCGAAAGACATTCCGGAAACTGTTATGGAAGCCAGCGCCGCCGCCGCTTGTGCGGAAGGTTTGCTGGCATCGCGCCGAGGTACAATGACCGTGACAGTGGAAAATCCGGCGGAAAAGGATTTGCGCGGGCAGGCTGTACGCACCGGCGTTTTTGTCTGTCATTGCGGCATCAATATCGGCGGTGTGGTTAATGTTCCTTCCGTGCGCGATTATGCGGCAACATTGCCGACAGTTGTTTACGCGGCGGATAATCTTTTTACCTGCTCGCAGGATACGGCAGTCAAGATGGCGGAAGTAATCAAGGAACAAAATCTGACCAGAGTTGTTGTCGCTTCCTGTTCACCCCGCACGCATGAAGGATTGTTTCAGGAAAATTGCGAGAAAGCAGGTCTCAACAGATATTTGTTCGAGATGGCCAACATCCGCGACCAGGATTCCTGGGTGCATATGCACGAACCGGAAAAGGCGACGGAAAAAGCCAAAGACTTGCTGCGTATGGCGGTTGCCAAAGCACAGTATTTGAAACCTTTAAAGCCCGGTCAGCTTTCCGTCAATCATGCAGCGCTGATTATCGGCGGCGGCCTGGCCGGCATGACGGCGGCGCTGTCACTTGCCGATCAGAATTTCCCTTCTTTTATAGTGGAAAAAGAAGATCAGTTGGGCGGCAATTACCGTCATTTGTATAAGACGCTCGAAGGGCTGGATACGCGCGCGCATCTGAAAGCCTTGACCGAAAAGGTTTACAAGAATTCCTTGATTACCGTGGCAACAGGTGCGCAGATTAAAAAAATTGAAGGTTTCATCGGCAACTACAAAACAACCGTTGGCGCCAAAGACGGCGAAAAGATATTCGAACACGGCGTTGTAATTGTGGCGACGGGTGCTTACGAAAACAAACCGAAGGAATATCTTTATGGCCAGAATGCCAAAGTGAAAACGCAAAGAGAACTCGAAACACTGATTTATGAGAAGCCGGAGGAACTATCAGCGGTGAAAAATATTGTCATGATTCAGTGCGTCGGCTCGCGCGACAAGGAAAGACCGTATTGCAGCCGCTACTGTTGTTCGGAAGCAATTAAAAATGCACTGGAACTGAAGGCCGCCGATCCCTCGCGGGATATCACCATTCTTTACCGTGATATCCGTACCTTCGCCTTCAAGGAAGATTATTACAAGCAGGCAAGGGAAGCGAATATCAAATTCATTTCTTATGAAGAAGATCGCAAACCGGAAGTAAGCGAAGCGGACGGTAAACTATCGGTCAAGGTGTTTGATCCGATTCTGAATGAAGCGGTGACTCTTGCCCCAGATCTGCTGGCGCTCAGCGTTGGCGTTGTGCCCAATCCCGAAAATGCCGCGATTGGCAATATGCTGAAAGTGCCCACCAATCAGGACGGATTCTACCTCGAAGCGCATGTAAAATTGCGCCCGGTAGATTTCCAAACGGATGGCGTGTTTATGTGCGGGATGGCGCATTCGCCAAAGTTCAGCGACGAATCGGTAACCCAGGCCAATGCGGCGGTGTCGCGAGCCTGCACGATTCTGACGCTCGATTATATTGAAGCGGAAGGCAAAACGGCCTTCGTCAATAAAGAACGCTGTTCGGGTTGCGGGCTTTGCGAAATCAATTGTCCCTACAGCGCGATACGCGTTAACCCAGCCGAAGGCGTAGCGGAAGTCAACGCTGTCTTGTGTAAGGGCTGTGGCATCTGCACGGCTTCCTGCCGGATGAACGCCGTTGATTTAAACGGCTTTAATAACGAAGAAGTGCTGGCGCAGATTTATAATATAAATTAAGGCAAACGGCTGATAAAGCTGCATTGCCGGCGGAAGGAGAATATATGGCTGAAAATTTAGCAAAAAAAGACTGGGAACCGAAGATAGTTGCCATTGTCTGCAACTGGTGTACTTATGCGGGCGCTGATCTGGCC
>JAKLDS010000068.1 GCA_022703375.1 Deltaproteobacteria bacterium
GCCCTCCTGACGGTTTTAGTTTGTTCTTTGACCAACCAAACTTTACCAGATTGAGGGCTACTTCTCAAAAAATGTGCGAAAAATATTATACGTTATCATTCGAATGCGCACTATGCGATCACATATACAAGTTAATTGGGATAGAAATGTCCGTATTGAAAGTGCAATGCTGGATAAAACAGTTGCGGAACTCAACAAAGCAGACGGTTTATGGTCCACGCGGATACCCTTAATGGTCCATGCATATTTTGATGATTTATCAACTATACTAATAGACTTGTATAAAATACTAAAAAAACGAGGAGAGGCGTGGATTGTAATAGGCACATCTGCCTATGGTGGCATCCATATACCAGTTGACTTAATTACAGCCGATTTGGCGACATCAATAGGGTATGACCTAGACTCAATACATTGCCTCAGGCACTTGCGTGCATCAGGACAACAATGGAAAAAGTTAGGAAAAAAAACGAACCCCTTGAGAGAATCTCTATTGATACTAAGAAAACCTTGAAAATTGAGAAAACGAAGGAGGAAAACTAAGGGGGGAACGAAGGGGGGCAAATCTTTACTCTTGACATTTCATCTTCAGAAATTCGGCTCTAAAGGTTATCGTAGACTCTACCAGGGAATTAGTCTATAAAGCTTCGCAAACATCTCGTAAACTTCAATCCAGTTTTGCAAATCCTTCGTCGTGCGGATATGAGCTCTTTTATTCACCATAATCCAGCTCATGTGCGCTGCGCCGTCCTTGCAGGTCGCGCAGTCGCGAGTGGCCGAGGTGCAGCAGCGATGCACCGTCTGTAAATCGGAAGCCCAG
The DNA here is from genome assembly GCA_022703375.1 of Deltaproteobacteria bacterium. Taxonomy (GTDB): domain Bacteria; phylum Desulfobacterota; class Syntrophia; order Syntrophales; family Smithellaceae; genus JAKLDS01. The sequence goes on from JAKLDS010000068.1 coordinate 821, forward strand.
CGGATGAAACGAATCAGACGCTTGGGCTGCGGTTTTCTGTTATCGATGGTCTCGGTTACGGATGGGCATTCCATCCAGCCAAAGCTGCGTCCCATCATTTTGCCGGTTGTGATAACCTCATGATAATATTTGCAGGAAATTACCGTCCGCGGAAATTTATCGAGCATGTCATCCATTTCAAAACGAATATCCCGGAGTTCTTCCGGCTGCCAGTGAAAGCCATCCACACCTTCGTCATTGGAAAGCAACTGCAGATGAACTTTCAGGCCGACATCCTGAATTCTTTTAATGACCGGCTCGATTTTGCCGACCTGCTTGGGTGTGATGGTATAGAGATAATAGGTGTAGGGGTCGCCTGCGTAATTTTTGCTGGAAATGGCAAAAGTGTCTTTCCCGCGCAGAATCTTTTCATCTTCCCCACCGCCCCAGAGTGATATTCCCGTCATCATATCGGGAAATTTTGCTCTGTCCACTTTGATGAGGCCGTTGGTGGCGCAGTAGGTGGGCAAGCGCTTGTAAAAAGCTTCCAGTCTGTCCATGCACAGTGTCGGCTCGCCGCCGATTAATATCGCCAGATTGACACCGCGCGCTTTTTCCTTATCAATGAAATCCTCCCACTTGCGGATATCCATTTCTTCTTTGGCAACCTTATGTTCGCCGGAGGAAAAGAAAAAACAACCCTTGCAGCGCAGATTACAGCGATTGGTAAGATCGTAAATCGAACTGCGAATATTGAGATTGGCAATACGCTTATAGCGTTCGTGCCATTCTTTGTCTAATAATGAACTGACGGTTATCATCTTTAAACTCTCCGAAAATTAACTCTTCGCGGCAACAACCGGCGGATTTATTTCTCTGTCGCAGAGATTCGTGCCTTTTTCATAGCCCATTACCCAAACCGCCAGATAGGTGTCAACAAAATCCAGCCATGATTTGAATGTGTCGAGATCATTGACATGGCGATAGAGCCTGGCTGTCACGACGGCGGAAGCGGCGGCATAATGCCGGCAATCGGCGCAGTCGGTATCCGGCACGCAGCAGGCTACCTTGCGATCCCAATTCAAATCCGCGCGATACTGGCGGAAAGAACGACCCAGACCGATATCCTGTGATTTGTTGCAGCGCGGATAAGAGCAGGAATAAAGCTCATGTAAACCCAAAGGCGATGTATGCGCCACTGCATTGTAAACGGAAAAAAGAACATTTTGCGGATATTTATTGAGCAAATCAATCATGGCGGCGCGCGTCTTTTTCAGCGAGTCCGCATCATGACGCAAATTTCCCGTATATCCGACAGGAGAAGAAAAAACATTGAAAGTCAAAAGACAGTTTTCCGCGGCCAGTTTTTCCGCCACTTCATAAACTTCATCAATGTTATCCCTGGTAAATGTATAAACAAAAACCGCCCGCGGATCATTGCGGTAATTTTCTATCTGTCGGCGCAGAAGATTTTTTGCCTTGCGCACACGCTCGCTCGTTTCATCATTTCCCCAGACGGAAATATGCAATTTGTACCGCACAGATTCCGGTATTTTTTTAAAACCATTGGTGGCGATGCTTCCCAGCGGCATTTCTTCATAGCAAACCTGCAAAAGCTCCGGAACGAGCGAAGGCTCGGCGCCGGCAAGAACTACATAAGTGATGCCGCGCGCTTTCTCCTGACGCATGAGTTCCCGCCAGGCGGCAGGATCGCCGTTTTCCACGGCAAACTGCTTGTCGCCTTCATAATAGTAACAGCCGTCGCAATGGATATTACAGCGATTCGTCATGTCGTAGGTCGATTCTCGCAGAAAAAAATACTCGCGCACCTTGTCGAAACGTTGCTTTACTGCGGTGTCGGCGAGCAATTCGGAAAACTGCGGTTTGGCTGTTTTTACAGAAGCTTTCTCATTAATGGTCATGAACAATTATTTCAACAATCAATTCTTTTCAGTTAATTTCCCCTGAACATATTCGGCAATCAGGCGAACTGTTTTTAATTTCGGATAATCGTCCTCATCAATCACTATTTTGAACTCATCTTGCAGAACCAGAGCGATTGTCGCCAGATCCATGCTGTCAATTCCCAGCTCATCAATCAGGTTCAAATCGGGTTCGAATGTTTCTACCGTTATATCCTCAAGTTTGAGCTCGTTAATAATTATTTCGGCAACCCTGTTAATAATGCCCTGGATATCTTTAATTTCAGGCATTCCTACCTCCTCTTTACTATCTTATTTTATTGTGGCAGCCAAAAATACTCCGCTGCAAATAACATCATCATCTTTGTTAGCAATTTTAAAAGAATAAGCTTTTTCCGCTTCTGCCTCGTCACTTGTAATATGCACCGACAATTTATCTCCGGGCATTGCCGGCTGGGTGAAACGGACTCTTTTTAAAGCAGTAATAATGATTTTTTCACCTTTTGCCGACAGGCCGAGGTTAACAACCTGCATTGCCATGTCAATTAAAGCAATTCCCGGCAGAATCGGTGCGCCGGGGAAATGCCCGGAAAACCAGGTGGAATCAACAGGCACAAAAGCGCGGGCTTGCATCTCGTTTTGCCCTTTTTTCTGAACATCTTCAATTAAATGCCAGTTATCCGCCACAATCGGCCTCCTGTTCAAGGCGACGTTAAAACACCCTGATTTTTATAATACCAAAGAGCGAAGTTTCATACCACTGATTGCTATTTCAAGCAAAATCTTTTTTGCCGCAGCAATATTTATCCTATTGTTCTTTTTGCCGCCAGAAGATTTCTCTGCCTATCAATCGGGAAAGAGGAATAACGGAAAAGCCCTCCGCCGTAATGCCGGACAGCAGATTATCTATTTCCTGTAAAAAAATTTTTTCTTCATCTTTGCTTTGAGGAGGCACATCATGCAGCAGGATTATATCATCTTTCTTGATTTTACTGAGTATTTTACCACTGATATTTTTGACAAAACGGTTTCCGGCGTCGCCCGCCCGCAAGCTGAAGGTAACGCAGAACATATCCAGCCCCCTGAGAAGCTCTCCGAGTTTGGGATTGACGATTCCGACCGGCGGGCGGAAAGCTTTTGTAATTATTTCCATTTTCATTAATATTTCCTGTGTTAACGCAATTTCCCGGAAAATAGCATCACGGCTTTTTAACATCAGGAACGGATTGTGATTGAAGGAATGATTTCCGATAGAATGTCCGCGGCTGACGATTTCCTTAATGATTCCGGGATGCGCGGCAGACTTGACGCCCGCCACAAAAAATGTGGCTTTCATTGAATGTTTATCAAGTAAATCAAGAATTTGCCTTGTAGTAGGCTCGGCGGGCCCATCGTCAAAAGTCAGCGCCACGTATTTTTTTCCCGTATTGCCCCTGCTGATTACGGGAAGGAAGAAACCTGATTCGGGAAAAAATGATGCGGCAATGCATAAGACAACGTAAAACATGGCGACAGCCGCCGCCAGCAGAGGATTAAAAAAAGCAAGAATTACAGCAGCACCCAGCAGTATTATTCCCATTGCCGCGGCCGGTGAAAGTATTCTCTGCCTGTCTTTTTTCATTGAATAAGATGCTCCCACAACGGTCCGCTGAAACCACGTTCATAAAGTTTCGGCAGAATAATGGTTGCTTTACTCTCGCCGGAACCGACAATCCAGTTAAATCGTCCGGCGGCGTAATCATCCACTGTTTTCATGATATTCACATCAGAAATGCTGGAGGAGCGGTAAAATACCGGGGTGAGCAGGCTCTGGCCTTTTGTAATCTGTCCCTCCCGCAGCGCGGTATCATAAATTGCCGTGTGCGGGTAAATGCGAATACCGCAGAAAAAGAAAAATACGGCACGGGACAGTTGATCAATACCCGCCAGTGTTTCCTGCAAGGTGTGCTCATTTTCTCCGGGCCCGCCCAGTAAAAAATAATGAGCAATATAAAGGCCTGCCTGCAGCGCCTGTTCATGCGCTGCAAAAACATCGGCTGCGGCAAACGGTTTACGCAGGCTTTTGAGCATCGCGGCTGATAGCGATTCCGTGCCGAATTCAACATGAGTAAGACCGGCAGCGGCCAGTTTTTTGAAATAATCCGGCGGCGGCACCGTCGGCGCGAAAAAACCGCCCCACGGAATTGAGATACCGGCTTTGCTAAAAGCCCCGGCCACCTCAGAACTGTGTTCATAGCTGGCATTAAAGGCCGAATCGGTAATAAAAATATATTTTGCCCCGCTGTCCTGCAAAACGCGGGCTTTTTGCGCGATTGCCTCGGGCGGGAAAAATCTCATCGAACTTCCTTCAATGTACGGATAAGTGCAGTAGGCGCAGCGGAAGGGGCAGCCCCTCTTGGTCTGCAGATTTAGCATACCGCCCTGCTTCAGATAAAGTTTCGTGTGCGGGCTTGACGGCCGGAAATCTCTTTTTATCTCTCCCGCCCACGGCTCGTAGGAAAGATTCGTTGTTTTTCTTGTCAGGATACCGGGCAGCGATTCCACCGGTTGATTTGCAGCTATGGCCGATAAAAGCAGCGGCAGTTTCTCTCCTTCACCGGCAATACCGTAATCGGCATCCAGGGCATCCATGAATTCGCGCGGAAATATGGTAAAACCGCTGCCGCCCAGAATCACCAATGCCTGCGAATTTTCCCTGATGATACGAACCAGAGCTTTATATTCGTCGAGAAAATCGCGAGTATTTACCGTATCGGTGTTATCCACATTCCTGATGGATACTCCGACAAAATCGGGAGCATAATCTCTGATTAGGGCCGCCAGTTTGGACAAATCGCTGAATTCATTCAAATCAACTATTTTCTTCTGACAGGAATCATCCAGCGATCCGGCAACATAATCAAGGCCGAGCGGATAAACCGGATAAGGTACCTTCAGTATGTTGGCGGAAACCAATAAAATTTTCATAAAAAACTCATAAAAAAAAGTGAATCAAGAATTCAGACTCCGGAAGCCAGAAGTCGGAATGCAGAAGTCTAACAAAATTATTTCTGACGTTTTTCATCAATAAATGCGGCAAGGGATGTCACAGAGGCAAAAACTTTGGCTCCCAGTTCCTTGCTTTCAATTTTTACACTGTAATCCTTTTCAATCATCATAACCAGTTCCAGGACATCAATCGAATCAATGCCGGTGTCGCCACCCACCAGTTGGGCGTCATCCTTGATGTCCTCCGGTTTAACATCCAGCAAGCCGAGCGTTGCAATAATCTTGGCCTTCAGTTCCGCAATCAATTGTTCATTTCTGCTCATTTACCACCTCGTGAATTTTATATATTTCATCTCCCAAAATTTTTTCCAGAATTGTCCGCACCGACCAGCGGAAAAACACCTTGATATATTTTGTGCCGGCCAGATGGATTCCCAGAATAAAAATAATCGTCGAAATACTGTAAATTACCGGCCCGCCGACAATAAGAATCAGCGGCTCCTTAAAAACAGCCGCCAGCGCACCCAGCGCAAATACCGCCGGCAATCCTATGATGTAGCTGCAAGAAATCAGGACAATGCCAGTCTTTACACTGAACGTCAGTTTTTCCTTAAAAGCGCTGAGATCGGCATGCTCGGCGATGGATTTCCGGCAATATTCTTTTCCGGCCAAATGTAAAGCTGCTTTTCTGAAAATACCCAAAATTTAATAACCGCCAAATTTTTTATAAAAATGTGCCGGATAATATCTTTAAGTCCGAGGCAATTTCAAGAGGTATTTGCAGATTTTTATAGTTTAGTCAGCTCAAATATGCCGCATCCGTAATCGCAGGAAAAATTACCAGCTACATTTTCTTTTGTCAGAGACGCATCTCGCGTCAAACTGCCGTCATCGGCGACATAGGAAAAGGAATCAATTCTGTATTTATTTCCCATCAATTCCAGCAGATATTGCAGGGAAAACACCCTATGGGCGTTGAATTCAATGCGCTGATGACCGATCGGCACGGAAAAATAAAATTTCCCGCCTTTTTTCAGCATCCGATGGATATTTCCCCAGCCGACGAGATGACCGTTGTAATTAATTTTATCTCCGTATCGCCCCAGGCCGAAATGCTCCAGCGCGTGCAGACAGGATAAGGAATCGCAATAGTCCCGCAGAGAAAAGTTTTCGTCGGTAAAATTGAATCTCCGGAAATGAATGTTTTTATCAACTTCCGGCAGGGCGCGAATATCAAAGACCTCTATTTCCCGGAAAGCCGCCACATGAGCAACAAAGCCGTCAATGCGCGACCCGATATCAACATGCTTCACGGGATTATTCTGAAATATTTTCCCGGCCACCAGTAAATCCTGATGGAAATAGTGCCCGGATGTCGTGCCGCTGTCCTGATTCGCTTCTTCCAGGCAGGGATACAGCTTCCCCAGAGGAAATATCATATTATTCTGTGCGGCTTGCTTTTTAATTTCCCGATAATCTTTTAAAAATACCGGCAGTTTTTTCAGGTAAGTGGACAGCGGTATGCCTTTTATCAATATTCGAAATTGCATTCTTTGCTGCTTGCTCCTCACGATTTTTCGGCACAATATAATTTAATTGCATTTTCTGCATCATTTATTTTTGCATCGTAAGCGTCGGTTTACCTTCTTCTTTAATTTATAATTATTACCATATATTACTTATTATTACTATTTATCACATTATCTTGACAATTATCAGCGATGGGTGCTATAGCCTCATCAACTATATGACGCCCTGGAACGCCGCCTTCTCTGCGGAGTTTGCATTTTATCAAACATTAATCGGGTTGTCATAATTTTGCAACATTGCCGGTGTATTTTCCCAGGCAGTTTAAAATATTTTAATCAAGGAGAAAAAAATGAAAAAGTCTTGTTTGATTTTGCTTGCGCTGGGTCTCTTTGCGGTTTTCAGCATGCCTTGTTTTGCCGCAGATATTAAAATCAGCGGCAGCTATTACGCCGGTGGCATTTATCTGAACAAAACGACCCTGAAGCAGGATACGGCAACCGACGGCCCCGCAACCGCTTTTTATTATCAGAGATTGCGTGTCCGGACAGATTACATCGTATCACCCGGCCTTTCTGTAATTATGCGTTTTGACGCTCTCGAAAGAGCCTGGGGCGTCACACGGTCAACACCCGGCACCACTCTCGCCACAGATTCGGCGGGAACCATCGCGGAAAATGAAAATATCGCCATTGATTGGGCATATATTGATTATAAATCACCAATCGGTATTTTTGCCTTCGGATTTATGAATTACGGAAGTACGGGCACAATATTTGGTAATAATACCACTTCTCAGGGACGAATAAAATATTCTTATACTATCGGTCCGGCAACGATCAATGCCGCTCTTTCCAAAGTAAAAGACAGGAGTCTTACGACAGTCACTCCTTCAACAAGTGCGGATTCGGATAATGATGTATATCACCTCGAAGGAGTTTATAACTGGAAAGCCGGCCGCGCCGGCCTCAATATAAATTACTACCGCTCTGCCGAAAACAGACCAGCCTTAGCCTATAAAAGCACATATTATCTATTCACACCCTATGCTATCGCCAAGATCGGGCCCGTTGCTCTGCAAGCCGAACTCAACTACGCTACCGGCAAGTTTCAGGAATATGATTCGAACTCCGGCAGCAGTGATGTTAAACTGGAGAATATAACCGGCTGGATTGATGCGACGGCAGCATTTGGTCCCGTTTATGTCGGAGGAACTTTTGCCTACGTATCCGGCGACGATCCCAACACAACTGACAAGAAAGAAGGCGGCACCCTGACCGGCGGCCGTGACTGGAGCCCCACCCTGATTATTTATAATGAAGACCGCAGTAAATGGGTAGGCGCGATTACCGGCAACGGCACCAGTTCCTTCGGCACCGCCATGGAAAACGGCTTTCTTTATCAACTGCGCGTCGGCGTAAAACCAAACAGCAAACTGGACATAATGACCTCGATCACTTATGCCAACGCGGATAAAAAACCGGCCGGTTATCTTTATGATAAATACGGTTACGAATTGGATTTAACAGCTAATTACAAAATAACAAACAACCTGAGCTATATGATAGGAGGCGGCTACCTCTGGACGGGAGACTATTTCAAAGCCACCAGCGATGCCAATAAGGTCTCCAATAATTATCTTGTTGTCAATAAGCTGATTCTGACCTTTTAAGGTGAAGTTGAAGTTGCAAAAAACCCCGGTGAGCATTCTCGCCGGGGTTTTTTTATTGTAACAATTGATAGAGTTATCTGACCATGATGCCGCCGACTGCGTTTTTTGACTTTATCGGATAATCACGGTAGGCAATATCCTTGAAAATTCCCGTGCGCGCCTGAGCCACAGTGGCAATTAGCTCATCATCAACAAAAACCTGACCATCGCCGATTACCACGCTGGCGCCGGAATCTTTCAACTGGGAAAATCGCCTCACCTCAATTTCATAGCGAACAATTTTATTATAAGGACGTATCTGACCGTTAAACGAAACCTCGCCGCAGCCCAGAGCCCTTCCGGAGCCAAGAGACCCGCGCCAGAGGCAATAAAAGCCCAGCAACTGCCAGACGGCATCAACGCAAAGGCAACCGGGCTGGACGGGATCATGCAGAAAATGACATTGAAAATACCAGGCATCCAGACGAATGTCCTGCTCGGCGATTATTCTGCCCTTTCTGGCGTCGCTCTCTATTTTTGTGATGCGGTCAACCATGAGAAATGGCGGTGCGGGCAGTCGCGCATCAAAACCGGCGGGCGGATCGGAAACCATCCTGCCATGGGCAAAGGCCAGTACTTCTTCTATTTTAAAATGGTCACGCGCCTTGAATTTTTCATAAGTCATCATATGCTTATTCTCTTTCTTAATTATGGAGAGTTATATTTTTGAATCTGTCTTTCGCCAAGTAAGTATAGAAGAATCACCCTTTTGTCAAAATAAAAAATGGGCAATGCAATCCATAATAATAAATGATATAAGTAGCCAACTAATTCCGAGGAGGATGAAATGAATAAAGCCGCTTTCCGCCAGATAAGTTACGGCCTTTACATAGTAACCGCGGGCGAGGCCGGAAAATTCAACGGACAGATTGCCAACGCCGTTTTCCAGGTGACTTCCGAACCGCCCACCATTGCTATCAGCATCAATAAACAAAACTACACGCATGATTTAATCAAGCAAAGCCGTAAATTTGCCATGTCCATTCTGACCGAAGCAGCGCCCATGACTTTTATCGGCACATTCGGCTTCAAGTGCGGCCGTGATATTGACAAATTACAGAATGTAAGAACGAAGCTTGGCACAACCGGAGTGCCGATAGTTCTGGATTACTCCTGCGCTTATCTGGAAGCGGAAATAATAAGCGAACTGGAATGCGGCACCCACACAATATTTGTCGGAAAAATTGTTGACGCTGATATTCTCAACCAGGATGAACCGATGACTTATGCCTATTATCATAAAGTCAAGGGCGGCAAATCGCCGAAGAATGCACCCACTTATTTAAAAGAAGAACCGGCGGCGGCAAAAGCTGCGCCTTCGGAAAAATATGTCTGTAAAGTCTGCGGCTACGTTTATGACGAAGCCAAAGGCGACCCCGATAACAAAATTGCCGCTGGAACAAAATTCGCGGATTTACCGGACGACTGGACATGCCCCGTCTGCGGCGCGCCGAAATCGGATTTTGAAAAAGAAAAATAGCTTCCATTTGGTGCCAGGGTCTTTCTTCCTATAGAAATAAACACTGCCTGCATGTGGTAACGGTTTGTTGCCCAAAGGGGAAAGGGGAAATAGGGGACGCTGTTAACTTATAAACTTATTTCTTGACAAAGAGGAGAATCGGTTGTATTCAGTCGGCGAAATATCAAAATATTTTGCGGGGGATTCAGGTAAGAAATGCCCAGAGGATCACGCATAGACGCTCCCGGTGCTGTCCATCACATCATGGTACGGGGAATTGAGCGCAGGAAGATATTTGTAAACGATGCCGACCGGGATTACTTTCTTTCCAGATTAGGCGAAATTCTGCCAAATACCGGGACTGAATGTTTGGCCTGGTCATTAATACCCAACCATTTTCATTTACTTTTGCGAACAGGCAAGACACCCATCTCCAATGTAATGAGGAAACTATTAACGGGATATGCCATTTGGTATAACCGTACTCATCGCCGTGTCGGCCATCTGTTTCAAAACCGCTTCAAATCAATTTTATGCCAGGAAGACACCTACCTTTTGGAATTGGTTCGCTATATCCACCTTAATCCCTTACGCTCCGGTTTAGTTAAAACCATTAATGAACTTGATAAATATCTCTATTCCGGCCATAGCATTCTAATGGGAAATAACCAAAATAATTGGCAAAGCAAGGATTACATTCTGAGAATGTTCGGGAAAAAAGCCTCCTTGGCCAGAAATTCATACAGGAAATTTGTTGAGCAGGGAATAGAGCAAGGAAAAAGATATGATCTCACCGGTGGCGGATTAATTCGCAGCGCCGGAGGTTGGGCGGGATTAATGGCATTAAGACAAGACAATAATTATCAGCGCAGTGATGAGCGGATATTGGGCGACGGCGACTTTGTCAATAGAGTATTGGACAGAGCTGAGGAGTCGATGGACAGACGACACTCTTTGAAAGCCCGTGGCATTGATTTGGAGAAGATTACCGATCGGGTGGCGAAACTCACTGCTGTTAAGTCTGATGACATTTGGCGGAGAACCAAGAAGCAACCAATTGTTGATGCGAGAAGTATTTTATGTTTTTGGGCTGTGGAGGATCTGGGCGTAACAATGGCCAGCCTGGGTCGCAAGCTGGGATTATCCATACCGGCGATCAGCAAATCGGTGACCCGGGGCAAGCAGATATGCGAAGCAAGTGGTTTTAAGCTGATTGAAGATTAGGACGATAAATAGATAGTTTATAAGTTAACAGTGATCTTCCCCCAGAAAAACGGACACTTTGGTTAAGGGACAATCCCGGCGTTTTCAAATGCCATGGGACTTCTGTAGTTTAACGCAGAAT
>JAKLDS010000069.1 GCA_022703375.1 Deltaproteobacteria bacterium
CCAAAGCCGATATGTTTATCTGGGTTGCTTTCGCGCCGGATGCTTTGCCGATGCTGGAACAGGCTAAAGAAATCGGATTCGTTCCTCCTGTATATGTGGGTTCCCCTCCGGGATGGCCGGATGATTTCGGCAAATCGCCGCTCAGTGAAGGAGTCGTTTTTTACAGTTACTGGCATGATGTGATGAAAAATGTCAGCAAGGCCAGCAAGGCTTATTCCGATGCCTTTAACAAGGAATACAAAGAAGCTCCCAATTCCTATTTCGGGCCTCTTTGCTACGCCAATATCATGATTGTGGCAGATGCGATTAAAAAAGCGGGCTCTTTGGAAAAAGCAGCGCTGATCAAAGCTCTGGAAACGACACAGTATAAATCACCATTAGGGGATACATTCGTTTTCAGCAAAAGCAATATAATTAACCATCAGGCCTATGCACTGCCCAAAATCATGCAGTATCAAAAAGGAAAAGTTCAGGTAATCTGGCCGTGGGAATTAGCCACTGCCAAATTCATTTATCCCTTTACAACAACGGAAAAGGTGGCCGGTAAAGACGAGGCCGCCCCTGATGCTAAAAAGGCTAAAACCAAAGGAAAGAAGTAGTAGATTTCATCATAATGTCCCTTGTAGTTATTAAACCGCAAGGGACATCTTTTTCTAACTATAGAAACTCATTATCGGGATTACAATGAAAAAAATATCAATCGTTTATTGCGATGATATTGCATAATTAACAGAGAGGGGATGTATTGGTATGCAACAAAATCAAGCAAGCGCGGGCATTTTAAGCTTTGCGACTTATATTACGCGCTATTATCATGATGCGGATTATATTGCCGCACATTCTCACACACCGGCCGATGTTATTCGCAACAAGATCGGCTGGACGCAAAAAAATGTTCCCGGACCGGGAGATCATACCGTCGCTATGGGGATAAAGGCGGCGCGTAAGGCCATGTATTATGCCGGACTCCGATCGGAAGATATTGATCTGGTAATCTGGAGTGGTGAAGAAATAAAGGAATACCGCAGCTGGCCTTCCGGACCGAAAGTGCAAAAAGAACTGGGGCTGAAAAAAGCCTGGTCTTTTGATATGCAGCAGCGTTGCGGAACAACTGTTGCTGCAATGATGATGGCGCGCAATATGATTCGCGCCGATAAAAGCATCAAGAACGTTTTAATCGCCACCGGCTATCGCAACTCGGATTTGATTGATTATAATGATGAAGCCGCTCGTTTCATGCTGTATCTGGCGGCCGGCGGCGCCGCCTGTATCGTACAGCGCGATTGCCCCAGAAATACAATTCTGGAAGGTCATTGCATCAGCGACGGTTCATTTTCCGGCGACGTTTTGGTTCCGGCCGGAGGCGCTGTCAAACCAATGACGAAAGAGGCTCTTTTGAATAATGAATATCGGGTTACCTGCGTGGATCAGGAAGGGATGAAGAAAAGGCTGGAGATGAAATCACTTTCCAACTGGCTTATCTGTATAGACAAAGCTCTGGAAAAAAGCGGTTATAACCGCAAGGATGTTAATTATGCGGCAATGATCATGGTCAAGAAAAGCGCTCATGATTATTTGATGAATCAACTGGGATTGAAACCAGAGCAAACCCGCTATCTGGGTGAATTCGGTCATCACGGACAAAACGATCAGCTTCTTTCGCTGGAAATGGCATTGGAAGAAAATCTGGTTAAAGACGGCGATCTGGTCTTGATGATTTCCGCAGGCATCGGTTATGCCTGGGATGCACTTTTAGTGCGCTGGGGTGAAAACAAGGGGAAATAGGGCAGGTTAAATTGACCGATGGATTTAAAAAGAATTCATTCTGCAAAAAATATATGAGGATAACTTTATGGGAAATAAGGAAACAAAAGTAGGAATTGTCAGTTACGGAATCTATCTGCCCAAAGACTATGAAACGGCGGAAGAAATAGCGAAAAAAAGCGGTATGGCAGCCGGTGAAATTACCAGTGAATTGGGACTGGTGAAAAAGCACAAACCGGGAGCGAAAGATTTTCCTGTAACCATGGCTGTGCAGGCGGCGCTCCAGGCTCTGGAGAATTCCAAAGGACTGGTTAGCCCTGATGATATAGACGTTGTCTTGTGGAGCGGCGACGAATACAAGGATTATATTGCGCAGACGGCGAGCATTCGCATTCAGGAAGAAGTGAAGGCTTACAAAGCCTGGGCTTTTGACATTATCGGTCAGGGAGTGACGACTCTGACGGGTATCCGTCTGGCGCGCGATTTAATGGCCGGTGATTCCTCGGTGAATACAGTTCTTTTGGCTGGCGGTACCCGTGATATTGACCTGGTTGATTATACCAATCCTGATACGCGCTGGATGCTGCCGACTTCCGTCAGCGGTGCGGCAATTATTTTGCGCCGTGATTTTGTCAATAATTCGATTATGGGAATGGCCGCACTTGTTGACCCGGAAATGGCTGATGAAGCCTATGTTCCGGTGGGCGGCACGGTCAATCGCTTCAGTGTTGATAATGTGGAAACAAAAGGGATGTTTTTCCATGTGCCGAATCCATCGCTGATGGACGAATATCTGGAAGAACGGATGCCAATGCGGCTGGCGGAGGTTATCGGCAAGGCGCTCGACAACGCGGGCCTCGCCGGCAAAAAGCCTGATTATCTGGCAATGCGCTATCTGATGCCGGAACAGCGCAAAACGGTGCTCAGCGCCCTGGAAATTAATGCCGACAGGACTGATTCCTTGTCCGATGCCGGACATCACGGTCCGAATGATGTAGTCATTTCGCTCGACAGGGCAATAAAAAAAGGAATTATTAAAAAAGGTTCCGTGGTTGTTCTGGCTGCGGCCGGCATTGGTTTTACTTATTCCGCAGCCGTGATGCAGTGCTGAGATATTGCAGCGTTTCCCCTTATTGTTTTTCCGCTATGGAATAATAAAGGTAACTGTTAAAATAATCATATTATCGTAAAAGGAATCCAAAATGACTGAATTGAAATCACGGGAAATATCGGTGCTCAAAATAGCTTTTACCCAAAATGATTATGACCGTTTTGCGAAATTAAGCGGCGATGATAACCCTATTCATTGCGATCCGGTTTTTGCCGCCAAAACGCGTTTTAAGAAAACCGTGGCGCATGGCATGATGCTTTATAGCTTTATCAGCCGGGTGCTCAATGCTCGCCTGCCGGGTCCGGGAGTAATTCATTACGGCCAGGAAATGATGTTTCAGGCACCGACTGTGACGGGAACAATTGTTGATTTTCGTCTGGAAGTATTGGAAGCGGATAAAGATAAGGCAACAATAGCAACAAATGTTGTATTGCCGGACGGTAAATTTGCCTGCCAGGGCATGGCTAAAGTATATCTGCCTGATTGGTCAGGCGGTTTCCCGGGTGTTGATTCAGCGATGAAGGCTGATTTCAACAAAGAATGCGAATCATACAAAGGAATTAAAATCGGCCAGGCGGAGATAATTAAAAGCGTCTATACAGAAAAAGATATTGCCGAGTATGTTGACCTGATTGGAGATGACAACCCTCTGTTTACCGATGACAGCTACGCCAGAAAAATGGGATTTGCCGGACGCATCGTACCGGCACCGCTCATGGCCGGTATTTTTTCCTGGATTTACGGCACAAAATTACCCGGGAGAGGCGCCAACTGGATGAAACAAAAAATGCATATCGCCGCACCGGCCTATTTGAATCAGGAATTAACAACTAAAGTGGAAGTGGAAAGATTGAGGCCGGATAAGGATCTGGTCAACCTGGCCGGCCGGATTACCAACGAAAAAGGTGATATCTTATCTCAGGCCAAATCGCTTATCTATATTAAAGACCTGGAAATAAATAATTGAAACTCGCGGTAAGCGGGCATGGTGAGGCACTAAATATGTTCAACGCCCTGAGGATGTTTTTGTCCTCAGGGCGTTATGAATTACAAGGTGAGCCGGCCCAAATGGTTTCCGGAATTGTTCAGGGGGAGCATTCCATTCGGTTGCGGCCTTTATCCTTAGCCCGGTAAAGGTTATTGTCCACGCGGGAAATCACTTTTTCAGCTGCTTCCGGAATTTTATATTCGGTTACACCCAGTGAAATTGTAATTTTGAAATCTAAAGATTTTTTCAAAGCCGCAAATTGATTGTCGGAGACCTGTTGCCGCAGGCGTTCCGCAAAAACCGCCGCATCCTGAAGTTTGGTTTGCGTCAATATCAGTAAAAATTCGTCTCCGCCATATCGTCCGCAAATGTCCGCTCTGCGCAAATTATGATTAATGATTGAGGCGAAAATCCGTAAAACCTGATCGCCCTCCAGATGTCCGTATATATCATTAATTTTTTTAAAATTATCAATGTCAATCATGACTAAGGAGAAGCCGGTTCCCGTTCGATCGGAGCGGGATTTTTCATTTTTGAGAAATTCCATAATGTAGCGGCGATTGTAAAATCCAGTCAGCTCATCGCGGATGGCTATTTCGCTGATTTCTTTCAGAGAGATTTCCAGCTTGGTTCTGCTGATGCTCAAATTACGGCGCAGAGAGCTGATGTATCCCCCGATAATGGAAAAGAAGAAAAGGACAAGGGCAAGAATAAGCCATTGGATGGATTCATTACGAAAGTTCACTTCTTCCGGACGAAACATATACAGCAGTGCAATGACGGCGCCATAAGTCAGCAGTGTAAAGACGCTGATAAATAAAAACTGGCGGGTATTGAGGCGAAAGATACCGAACAAAAAAATAATAACGTAAACCAGCAGCAAAAATCCCCTGGATTCATTTGCATAGTACATTCCGTACATAACGAGGGAAATACCGATGCCCATCTGGATGATGGTCAGGCTGGGATCATGCATTTTTTTATTCAGGCCGGTGCGGAAAACGATATATAGCAAAACATTGATAATCGGACAAGCAATCAGATAACCGTAAATACCCTGCCATTCCATAATACCTGCCAGGTATGAAACATAGGCCAGAGAAGGACAGAATATATAAAGAGTTGACGCCATAAAAAAGCGGCGCAGCCGCAAAGCCTGCTTCGGATCATCCTGCGGGATAATCGAAAAATTGATTATCGAATCGGTCAGGGAATGATTTTTCAATTCAGATATCATAAAAACTCGCATTAAGGATGCTGTAAAATCACGGGGAAAAAGCAAACCCGGAACATATTTCGCAAGCTTGCCTTGCTGCCGGGCATTGTATCCCCATTGACAGGAATAATTCGGCTGATTAACTTTAAATTATATCCGACAAGAAATCACGTTTCCTATAAAAAATATAGTAAAAACGTTCTGGTATGTCAATTGAAAAACTGGCGGCAAAAAGGGAGATATCCTGCCTAAATGCAACCGTGTTTTTTTATGTTGATGTAATTAATTGCCAAGAACGATGCTCTTTCCGGAGCAGTCTCACGGCTGTAAAATGTAAGCCGGCGGCTGATTTTTCACGCGGCTGCTAGAAATCACTGCTGCGGATGAAATTAACCGCATTGCGGAAGATTGCCACGCCCTGTCCCTCTTCGGGCAGAGCTTCTCTTGTCCAGCGGGGGTGATTGGTGCGGTGCAGATAAGCTTCCGGATGGGGCATCAATCCGAAAAGCCGGCCTGTTTCATTGCATAATCCGGCTATCGCCTTCTCGGAGCCGTTGGGATTCATGGGATAATCCAGGGAAATATTGCCGGCGGCGTCGCAATACTGCAGTGCCAGGAGATTATTTCTGAGAATGGTGTTTTGCACGGACTGCCGGGCGACAAATTTCCCTTCACCGTGGCGCACGGGAAGATACATAAAAGATAAATTTTTTGTGAAAACGCAGGGACTTTGCGGATTGGCCTGCAAATAAACCCACCGGTCTTCGAACCGTCCGGAGTCATTATAAGTTAAAGTGGCGCTTTGTTTGGAATAATCCCCGCAAAGCGCGGGCAGTAAACCCAACTTTACCATTAACTGAAAACCGTTACACACACCCAATATTAATTTTCCATCATTGATGAAGCGGAGCAGCTGTTCAAAAAGCATTTCCCGGTGATTACGGACGGGAGCATGGAGAAAACGGTTGGCGCCGGCTTTGGCCGATCCCAGATCATCGCCATCCAGAAACCCCCCGGGTAAATTCAGGAAGGAATAATCGGCCAGACGTTTTTCGCCGTATAAGAGCTCGCTGATATGGACGATATCAACAGTATCGGCGCCGGCCAATTTACAGGCGTGCGCCATTTCTATTTCACAGTTGGTTCCGTTGCCGGTCAAAACAATCGCTTTTACTTTACGGGACATAAAAAACCTGCTTATCAAAAATTGAGAGGCTTTTGCCAGGCCTCTTTCAGCTTACTGATTTTTTCTTTAATTATTAACTGGCCGCTTACACCATAAACCCGGAACAGATTATCATTGGAGATAAAACCGATTTCGCTGAGAGTATTTCCCTGCATGATTTTTTCGAAGTTTGCCTTGTCCTGCGGGGCGACGGTGACGATAAAACGGCTGGCTGATTCTGAAAACAGAACATAATCATTTCTCTTTCTGCCGCGATAGGGAACAAAACTCAAATCGATACTCATTCCCAGCTCTCCCGCAAACGCAGTTTCCATCAGGGCAACGCCCAGCCCGCCGTCCGAGCAATCATGGCAGGAAGCGACAAGCCCGGCGTTAATCGCCCGGTGCAAAGCCCGATAAATGCTCTTGGCCTTCCCGGCATCGACCCGGGGAACGCAATTTCCCACTTTGCCATGCAGGGCAAACCATTCCGAACCGCCCAGCTCCTCTCTGGTTTCGCCGATGATATAAACCAGATCCTGCGGACGTTTGGCATCCATCGTTACGGCGCGGCGCACGTCTTTGATTTTGCCGATGACCGAGAAAAGAAGCGACGGCGGAATTGATATTTTGGTTTTTCCGATTTGATAATCATTCTTCATACTGTCTTTACCGGAAATTAAAGGAACGCCGTAAGCGGTGGCATAATCATAGATGGCCATATTGGAGCGCACCAGCTGCGCGAGCTTGTATTCACCATCCGGCGTCTTTTCCGATTTAACCGGATCACACCAGCAGAAGTTATCGAGCCCGGCCAGATGATCCAGGTCGGCACCCACGGCAACGGCATTGCGGACGGCTTCGTCAATCGCGCAGGCTGTCATGTGATAAGCGTCAATATCGCTGTAGCGCGGGCAGATACCGTGCGCCACGACAACACCTTCCATCGAAGCAAGCAGCGGCCGGATTACCGCCGCATCGGAAGGGCCGTCGTTGGCCGCCCCTGTCAAGGGCTTGATGACGCTGCCGCCCTGAACTTCATGATCATACTGACGCACTACTGATTCTTTTGAGCAGATATTCAGCCGGGAAAGCATTTTCGATAATACTGCTCCCCAGTTAACAGGCTCGGGAAAATCGGGCTCCTGATATTTAGCGGGCTGCCATTTTGCCGTGAGCTTTAGTTGGGGAACGCCGTCATGCAGGAATTCCATATCCAGGAAGGCGACGGTTTTTTTATTATAACGGATCTGAAATTTTCCGGAGGCGGTGAACTTGCCTAAAACAGTGGCCTCCACACCCATCTTCTGCGCCAGGGCGAGGAACGTTTTGACTTTTTCCGGAGCAACCGCGAGCGACATGCGTTCCTGGGCTTCGGAAAGCAGGATTTCCCATGGTTTCAATCCGGCATATTTCAAAGGAGCTAAGGCCAGATCAATATCGCAGCCGCCGCAGGCTGTCGCCATTTCACCGATGGATGAAGAAAGGCCGCCGGCGCCGTTATCCGTGATAGCCCGGTAGAGTCCGCGGTCACGGGCAATCAATAAAAAGTCGGTCATTTTCTTTTGGGTGATGGGGTCGCCGATTTGCACCGCGGTGACGGGCGAGCCTTCGTGGAGCTCTTCGGAAGAGAAAGTCGCCCCGTGAATGCCGTCCTTGCCGATGCGCCCGCCGGTCATGATAATCACATCGCCGGGTTTAATTTCCTTGGTGTGAGAAGGCCGGCCGTTGATGCGGCTGGGCATGATGCCGGCCGTTCCGCAATAAACCAGCGGTTTGCCTAAATAACGATCGTCGAAAACTATACTGCCGTTGACTGTAGGAATGCCGCTTTTGTTGCCGCCGTGTTCGACTCCTTCCCGCACGCCTTCGTAAATGCGGCGCGGATGCAGAATCCGGGGCGGCAGTTTTTTCCTGTAATAGGGAGAGGCAAAACAGAAGACATCCGTATTGAATATCAGCTTCGCGCCCATCCCGGTGCCGAAAGGATCGCGGTTGACTCCGACAATGCCGGTCAGCGCTCCTCCGTAGGGATCAAGGGCGGAAGGCGAATTATGCGTTTCCACTTTAAAGACCAGATTATAATCATCGTTGAATTTGATGACGCCGGCATTATCCACAAATACGGACAGACAAAAATCTTTTTTCCCTTTGGCTTTTCTGATTGCTGCTGTGCAGGCTTTGATATAGCTCTGGAAAAGAGAATCAATTGTGATTTTGCGGCGGCCTTCGGTATAGGTGATTAAGCTACTGAAAATTTTGTGTTTGCAGTGCTCCGACCAGGTTTGCGCCAGACATTCCAGTTCGACATCGGTAATTTTCTCTCCCAGGCCGTTTTTCTTTCTGGCGGCGATTATGCTTTTATTCCGGAAATATTGCTGGATAGCCTTCATTTCCTCCAGATTAAGGGCCAAAAGCTTTTCCCTGCTTATCTGCAGAAGTTCGTCATCAGCAACGGCAGCTAAATTTATTTCCTCCACAGCCGGGTTGTCGGTTACTGCCACCCGGGGAATATAGACGGGAATGCCCCGGACAAAATCAAAATCTCGGGCAGAAACAATAGAATAGTGCTCGATAAGATCATTGGCCAGGAGACCGGCTGCTATTTTTTCGGCATCTGATTTGTTAATTTTTCCTGCAATCAAATATTGCCGGGAAGTATAGACGCTGATTTTACGGGACTTATCGCTTAAGAGAAGTTCAATAGCTTCGCGGGCTGTCTTGCCGACGTTATCAGTAACGCCCGCCCGGAAACCAACTTCAATGAGCCAGTCAAAGCTGCCGGCAACAGGCTTATTAATGGCGAATTTCTGGATTACCGGATCTGATAAAGGGCCGCTAGCCGCTGCGGAAAGCTCCTTAGACGTTAAATTGCCCTCGATGGTATAAACTTCAACAGTGTTAACCTTTTGGACAGGCAATGACAAATTATTGATTATTCTCTTTTTTATTTTTTCGCCCAGAGCGTCGCGGACTCCCTTTTGAAAAGCGACTTCAATTCTATCGGCCATAGATTTCCTTTTGCTAAAATAACGAACAGCTTTACAGCGGAGAGAATCAATCATTGATTATTCTGGTGCCGGAGGTCGGAATCGAACCGACATGACTGCAAGAGTCGGGGGATTTTGAGTCCCCTGCGTCTACCAGTTTCACCACTCCGGCACGCGCGCGATTATATCGGCGGGCGTCAAAAAGTCAAGCTAAAATCTTTTGTTGACAAACAATTAATGCCCATGTTAAGGGGGCTCCTCGATTGACAATAGATTCAACGGGGTTGTAGCTCAGCTGGGAGAGCGCATGACTGGCAGTCATGAGGTCAGGGGTTCGATCCCCCTCAGCTCCACCAAAAAAACAAAAAGGGAAGAGTTCGACTCTTCCCTTTTTTAATGGAACCCGGGTTTTATTTCTGGCGAGAACTTTACAAACTTTTACGCTATCTTAATAACAGCAGTATTTATAAATCTTTTGCTTCTTTTTCAATTGTCATTCTTTTTTCTTTAATCAGGGCTGTTTTGTTTTCTTCCAGCCATGTTTTCATTACTTCCTCTTTCTTGATACCCAGGAATACCTGCTTATATAAGTCTTTCTGTTTTTCAAAATCAGCCATGTCAATTTTACTGATTTCCTTGAATTGCAGGATCACGAAAGCATTATTGATGACAAGAGGAGTTTCCGGATAAGGCTTTTGTTCGGAAAGCGAGTAAAGAATATCGGTTGCGTTTTCCAGTGTTCCCAATTTTGGTATATTGGCTGCCGGCGCAAATAAACCGGTTTGCCCGATCGTTAGGCCTTTTTCGCGGGCAATTTTTTCCAGCTTTTCCCCTTTTTTCAGCCTTTCTATTATTGACTTGGCTTCTGCTGCTGCCATTTTCTGCATTTCGCTTTCGATATATTTTTTAGTTACCGCAGCGGTGATATCCTGCAGTCTGGGGGTATAGCTGGCTTTTTTATCAGCAACACGAACCAGAAAGCAACCGTTGCCGGCGGTCAGAACTCTGCTCATTTCATTTTTCTGCAATTCCATCAGAGTAGAAGCCAGCTCTTTAATTGATTCCATTTCCTGCGGCGGTTTCGTCAAAGGAAAAAATTCAGTTTCATAAATTTTCAGTTTATTATTGGCAGCATAAGCTTCAAAATTATCCTCCTGATAAATAAGATCGTGTGCTTTTTTAGCAGCGGCAAAGGCTTCCTGCATGCCCCTTGATTTTTTAATCTCTCTGACAATATTGTTTCTCACTTCAGCCAGCGGCGTCTGTTTGCCGCTTTTTGTCTTATATTTATCCTTGTTGCGCCGGTAATTTTCCAGAATATCTTCTTCGGCAACGTTAATTGCGGAGTAATAAGACTCAGCCGGGAAGGCTAAATACTTGATTTTGACCTGTTCGGGGATACGGAACAGGCTGCTTTTCTCTTTCAGAAAGTTTTCGAGATCAGACTGTGCGGGAGTTATTTTTTTCTTAACGTCTTTTGCGGAAAGCTGAACAAAATTCAAATTCATTTTCTGATTTTGCAGGGCGTAAACATCAAAAATTTCCTTTTCTGATATCTTTATTCCGTCGCGGATCAATTCTTCAATCTTCGCGGCATTCATCTGAGCTCGCTGCATTTCCTCGAATTCTTCCGGAGCTAATCTGTTGGATCGCAGCATCCGCTGATACTGGCGTTCGTCAAAACGTCCCTCCACCTGAAAAGCCGGGATGGACATAATCATGTTTTGGATTTCCTTGTCGGAGACCTTGATTTTTAAATCATCCGCTTTGGCACTGATAACAGCTTTATTGATGAGAGCGTCATAAGCCTGCTGCTTGAGATTGATTTTCTTGAGCATTTCCGCATTGAATTTTGCGCCGTAACGCAATTTGTACATTTCCTGCAGATTTTCATATTCCTTGGTAAAATCCGCCCGGGTAATGATTTTCTTGTCTACTACAGCAACGGGTTCAGTATGGTAACTGCTTGTCTTTGTGCCAAAATAAGCGATAAAGACAACAATGATGATACCCATAACAACAATCATCAGCCAGCTGCGCGCGTTTTTGCGCAAAAACTTGAGCATAGAGTCACCTCGAACAATTATTAAAATTTGCCCTGGGGCAATAAAAGTTTTGCTTTAGTATTACAGTCATTTACAAAATGCAAACACAATTTAAAAAGGCGTTGCTTAGGGTGAGAAAATACGGTATAGAAAAAAACCTATAAGGTAAAAAACACTAATTAAATA
>JAKLDS010000007.1 GCA_022703375.1 Deltaproteobacteria bacterium
CAAGGCTGCCAGAGAATCGGTGCGGCAGAGTGAAGAACGCTACCGGACAATCCTCGAGGATATTGAAGAAGGCTGCTACGAAGTTGACCTGGATGGTAACTTTACTTTTTTTAATAATTCATTCTGTAAAATTCTCGGTTATTCTCCGGATGAAATAGCAGATGCCGGTTATAAAAAAATAACCGATGAGGAAAATTCGCAGAAATTTTTCCGGGCATTTAACTTTGTCTTTGCAACGGGCATTCCCAATCCCTGCATTAATTTTAATGTTGTATGTAACGGCGGATTGATAAAAGATGTCGAGGTTTCAGTTTCTCTGATCAAAACGGTGCAGGGCAGGCCTGCCGGTTTTCGCGGTATCATGCGCGATGTTACCGAGCGGAAGAAAAATGAAGAAATGATTGCCTATATGGCATACCATGATCCCCTGACCGGCCTGCCAAATCGCCGCCTGTTCGATGACCGTCTTTATGTCGCCCTGAAATTAGCCAGGCGCGGCGGCATGAAATTGGCTGTCCTGATGATAGATCTGGATAGCTTCAAGGAAGTCAATGAAGCGCTGGGGCGCCGGATGGGAGACATGCTGCTCAGGGAAGTAGGCGGCAGACTGGCCTGTCAGATTCGAAAAAGCGATACGTTGGCGCGTCTGGGCGGAGATGAATTCATGATGCTTTTGATGCCGGAAATTAAAAGGAATGAAGACGTTGATGTGGCGGCCGGCAGGATAATCCGCGCCTTTCGCGATCCTTTTATCTGCAAGGGGATGGAGCTTTATACCTCGGTAAGCATGGGCGTTGCCATTTTTCCCGATCATGGCGATGACGTGGAAAAATTAATCAGCCGCGCCGACATTGCCATGTATGAAGTGAAAAACAGCGGACGCAACAACTTCAAAATTTTTCAGTAGGATTTTGTCAGCAAAAGGCCTTTCAGATAGGTTCCTTCCTGATGACCAAACGCTGCCGGGTGATCATGACCGGCCTGCAGTTTCTGCAGCAATTGCATATCCGTGCCGGCGTCGCGTGCTGCTTCCAGAACAATTCGGGCAAAGAATTCCTCCCCGATAAAATTAGAGCAGGAAAAAGTGGCGAGAAATCCTCCGGGCGCCAATCGTTTAACGGCCTGCAGATTTATCTCCTTATAGCCGCGCGCCGCTTTACCGATGTCCTGTTTTGCTTTGGCAAAAGCGGGAGGGTCGAGAATAATCAGATCAAAGCATTCTCCGGTCTGACGCAGATAGTCAAAAACATCAGCTTCCAGAACAGGGTTGTCAGCGCTGGAAAAATTATTGATAGCCAGATGACGGCGGGCAGCCGCGCAAGCGGTTTTAGAAATATCCACAGAACAGACTTGTTGCGCGCCTCCGGCGGCGCAATACACGGAAAAGGCGCCGGTATAACAAAAGCAATTCAAAACACGGGAGCCGGAGCTTATTTTTCCCAATGTTTCTCTGTTTTGCCTCTGATCCAGAAAAAAACCGGTTTTCTGACCGCCCGGAATATCCACTTCAAACTGCAAACCGTTTTCCCTGATCGTGGCCGGTCCGCTTTGCTCGTTGCCGAAGATGAGTCCCCGGAAATTTTCCAGACCTTCCAGTTTGCGCGAACGTCCTTCGCTCTGTTCGTAAATCCGCCCGGCCTGAGTCAGCGCCAGGAGAACATCAAGAATATATTTTTTTTGTTTTTCCATTCCCGCTGTTGCTATGGAAATTACCAACGTCCGGCCGTAAACATCAACGATAAGACCGGGAAAGCCGTCGCCTTCGGCGTTAATCAGGCGGTAGGCGTCAGTTTGCCTGTTGATGATTCTGCTTCTTAAAGCAACAGCAGACTGCACACGCTTCCGCCAGAAATCCGCGTTGATTTCCTCCTGGCAGTTTCTTGTCAAAAGACGGAAAGCAATATCAGTTTGCGGATTGTAAAAACCAAGCGCCAGCGGTTTTCCGGAAAAATCTCTGGTGAGCGCAATGTCTCCGGCCGCGGGTTTTCCCTCGATCCGGGCGATGGCGCCGGAAAACAACCAGGGATGTCCCCGCAACAGCGAAGTTGACCGTCCTTTTTTTAAGATTATTCCGGGATAAGCAATTTGCATAAATTTTCCTGTTATCTTTTATCGCTTGAAATAGCAAGGTGGATTGTATAATAAATAAAAGGCGAAGGAAATAAGTTAAAAAGGAGACGGGGAATGTACGCAGTAATTATGGCCGGAGGACGGGGTACGAGGTTCTGGCCGCGCAGCAGAGAAAAAAAGCCCAAGCATCTGCTGGACATCGTGAGCGCCAAAACAATAATTCGGGAAACCGTTGACCGTATTTTGCCCTTAATCACGCCGGAAAATATATACGTTGTGACCGGTCAAAAGCACTCCCGCGCACTGATTGGCCAGCTGCCGGAAATTCCCCGCGGTAATATCCTGATTGAGCCGCAGGGTAAAAACACGGCAGCCTGCATCGGCCTGGCCGCTCTGCATATCGTGAAAAAGGCTGATGATGTGATGATTGTGCTGCCATCGGATCATGCTATTGCGGATTCCGACAGGTATCTGTCTTTGATTAAAGCAGGGGCGCAGATAGCCGCCGACAGCGATGCTTTGGTGACCATCGGCATAAAACCGAACGGCCCGCAGACGGGATTTGGTTACATCGAGCGCGGAGAATCGGCAGGTCGTGTTGCCGGGGAAGAAGTTTTCCGCGTGCAATCTATCCGGGAAAAGCCGCAATATGAGCAGGCGCGGGAATTTGTCGCCAGCGGCAGGTTTTACTGGAACAGCGGGATGTTCATCTGGAAGGCTTCAACGATTATGCAGTCCATTGGAAAATGGCTGCCCGCTTTAAATGAGGGATTGCGCGAAATTAACGCGGCTCTGGGATTGCCTGCCGAAGCCGCAGTTGTGCGCCGGGTTTACCGGAAAATTGCCGCCGTCTCTATTGATTACGGTGTGATGGAAAAGGCGGATAATGTTTTTGTTCTACCGGGCGATTTCGGCTGGAGTGACGTAGGCAGCTGGGATGCCCTCTGGGAAATATCGGCGAAGGATGAGAACGGCAACGCCAATATCGGCGGCAGCGAAATTACAGTCGCGGACAGCGCTGGCTCGCTGGTTTACAGTCCGGGGAAACTGGTTGCTCTCGTCGGCGTGCATGATTTAATTGTTGTTGAAACAAAAGACGCCTTGCTGATTTGCCGCCGGGGGCAATCGCAGGATGTAAAAAAGATTGTTGATACGCTGGAATCGCAGGGCGGGAAAAAATATCTGTGACGGGTTAATTAAGAAAAACAGAATCGCCGGTGACGCGAAAGTTGCCTTTTTTCAGCGCCGCCTTTATTGCTTCCAGAGACGTTCTTTCGTTATCAAAATTAATAATTACCATATCGGGCTTCTTAATTTCATGCCTTACCACTCCGTCAATCTTATTGAGGATGTCCCGCATCCTGGCCGCGGCCCCTCAGGCCTGGCATCCCGGCACTGTTAATCGCACAATTCTGATCTCAGCCAGAGCGTTTGCAGAAAACGAGATAAGCAGTAAGAGACACAGCAATGCGGCGATTATTTTTTTCATTGCAAACCTCAATTATTACTTGATTTAATTTCAGCAAAATCTGACTGAAAATGCAAATAGTATTTGGCGTTGACAGGAAAATATAATTTTGTCATAAATTTATCAGTATTCAGGAAGAAGGGAAATGGATGTCCGCATACAAAGCAAACAGCCTGATCCTGGCTTCCGCCTCACCGCGGAGACAGGAACTGCTGGAAGCAGCTGGTTTAAACTTCCAGATTGTTCCGGCTCATGTCAATGAAGCATACCGGGAAGGTGAAACCCCCGGCTCTCACGTCAAAAGACTGGCCTGTGACAAGGCGGCAGCCGTCGCGAAGAAATATCCGGAGTCGTGGGTGCTGGGCGCTGATACAATCGTTGTTATTGATGATATGATTTTAGGCAAGCCGAAAAGCAGGATGCAGGCGAAGCGGATGCTGGAGCGTCTCAGCGGCAGGTTTCACAAAGTATTCACAGGATTTGCCGTTGTCCGGGCTGCCGCGCACATACAAAAAGCGAAAATCATTCAGACGTCTGTGCAATTTAAAAAAATCAATCCGCAGGAAATGGAATGGTATATCTCCTGTCCCGAACCTTACGACAAGGCCGGAGGATATGCCGCTCAGGGCCGGGGAGCCTGCTTTATCAAGTCGCTGCGCGGTTCCTACACCAATGTTATCGGTCTGCCGGTTTGCGAAGTTATGGACGAGCTGGAACAACTGGGGGCAATACAATTAAAGTGATTTTTTATGGATAATGAAATCAGCGAAAACATCAACAGCGTTAAAAAGCGTATTGCCATTGCCGCAGCCCGCTGCGGACGTGATCCTCACGACGTGAAATTAATGGCGGTGACAAAAACTGTCGCACCGAAGCGGATTATGGATGCAGTTGATACCGGCATTGATCTGCTGGGAGAAAATTATGTTCAGGAAGCCAAAGAAAAGATTGATTTTATAAAAGAACATTTGTTGGAAAAAAAATGCGGGGCTGTGCAAAACTGGTCAGATATATTTCAACAGCCCCAGTGGCATATGATCGGATACTTGCAAGCCAACAAGGCTAAATATGCCGTCCGTCTTTTTGATTGTATCCATTCCGTTGACCGCCGGGAACTGGCTGAGGAGCTGAATAAAAGAGCCGGGCTGCTTCCCCGTAAAATAAAAATTCTGATAGAAGTCAATGTCAGCGGCGAGCCGACGAAGAATGGCGTCCCGGCGGCAGCGGCATTGTCTTTGATAAAGGAAATATCCGGGCTGGAAAACATTGCCGTGCGCGGATTGATGACAATGGCTCCTTAT
Source organism: Deltaproteobacteria bacterium (assembly GCA_022703375.1). Classification (GTDB taxonomy): domain Bacteria; phylum Desulfobacterota; class Syntrophia; order Syntrophales; family Smithellaceae; genus JAKLDS01. The sequence continues at coordinate 4,840 of JAKLDS010000007.1, forward strand.
TCCGATAATCCCGAAAGTTCCCGGCCGTATTTTAAAGCTCTGCGCGAACTGCGCAATGATATCAGAAGCGCCGGCATTGCCGGTGTGCTTATGGAAGAGCTATCCATGGGCATGACGGATGATTTTGCAGTTGCTGTTGAAGAAGGAGCAACGATTGTCCGTGTGGGTCGCGCTATCTTCGGCGCTCGTCCCGATAAACAATAGGAAACAGCGATGACTTTTCTCAGGGAAAATGCAATTGCAGCTTGTGTTGTATGAACGAAATATGTTAAAACTACGCTTAATACGATAAGCAATTTTCTGTTTTCCAAAGGAGCCTGTCTATTGCTGAATGAAGAAATTACAAAACAGGATTTATTTAAGGCCTGTGAGTCTCTTTTTGGCAGCGACATAGATGTATCTGTTGAATTCCTGAGATACCTGCAATTATCCGGCGTAAAAGCAGCTTTTCGCAAGAAAGCTCTGGAAACACATCCTGACCGGGCTATTATGCTGGCCGGTGAAGTCGGCTTAATGGAACGCCGCTTCAAAGAAGTGAATCTGGCATATCAGATGTTGAGTGAATTTCTGTCCTACCCCTGGAAATACCGGTTGGAGGAGGACGGCTCTATTTCAGAAAATTACGTCTGGCGGAAAAAGCCGGCGCCGAAGTCCGCCAAACCATATTCCTATAATTACAGCTCTAAAACGAAGCCTGAACCGAAATACGGCGGCCGCGTTCCCGGCAGAAGGCTGCTTTTCGGTCAGTATCTCTACTATACAGGACATATCTCGTTTGCCACTTTAATTAAGGCTATTGTCTGGCAGCGTCTGCAACGCCCGTCCATCGGCGCTATTGCCACCGATTGGGATTTGATTTTTACGGAGGATGTGCTGAGTATCTTAAAGAAGAGGCGCTACGGCGAGAAATTCGGAGAATGCGCCCTGCGCTGCGGTTATATTTCACAGTATCAGTTGAATCTGCTGCTGGAAAGACAGCAAATGCTGCAACCCCAAATCGGCAGGTATTTTCTGGAAGAAAGAATAGTCTCTTCTGCCGGGTTATTTAAACTGGTTGCCGAACTAAAGGTTCACAACAGAAAATTCTGGTCATCATAAAGCGAGAATCATTGTAAAACCCCAATCCCTATAGAATCGGGACTTTGGAGTTCATACCCGTTATTTTTTGAAGGAGAAAATCTTTTTAAAAAATCCGCCGTCCTTTTTAACGTTATCTCCGGCGGTTTCTTTTGTATGCTTAACTTTTAACAGATATTCGTGAAACAACTTCCCTTCTTTGAACTCCGGATTAATATTTAATGCTTTCGCGAGATATTCTTCGGCCTTAACGCTGTCGCCTTCTTCGAAAAGGGCGCGGCCGACATTGTAGTGGAGGTTTTCATCACGGGGGGATACAGAGAGCGCCCTGGTATAACACTGGACGGCTTCCGTAAATTTTTTCTCCGCCCTGGCGGCAATGCCTTTCTCGTTGAAATGCAGAATAACGCCGTCACGGATTGCCTCGCTGGTGCCGATTGTTTTCTGCGCTTCCGGCAGATTATTCTCTTCAATTAGTTTAACCGCATCGGCAATTTTCTGGTCGTCCTCTTCCTTTTTTTTCAGGGCTATTTTTTCCGCATCAATGCGCTGGGCTTCAGCGGCTTCCTCGTCTTTGGCAACCTTTTCGACAATTTCTTCTTCCTGAGCGACAATCATGCTTTTCATGAATTCCAGGTTTGTTTCCAGATCGGTATCGCCGAATTTGACTTCCCCGAATATTTCCTGGAACTTTTTGTGAAGGGAAAGATTTTTCAGAAAGCCTTCAATGCCCTGATGGATTTCTTCTTTTTCTTTTTCTGTCAAAGGGACGCCCTTGAGGCTTTCGATTATGTTCTTGAAGGCAATAAGGCAGGTGGCTATTTTACCCTGCTTGACATAAAGCTCACAGGTATGAAAACGGTGGAAAAGTTCTGTGGAAGTTGAAATTTTAGCAGCCATAAATATGCTCCCGCCTAAGGTAAAAATATGGAAAAAACACCGCCGCCATATTTACCGCCGTTGATTATGGAGATAAAACCGCATTTTTCCCTGTTTTTGTGCTGAGAAGCAACCATGAGCGAAAAATAAATACCCAAACCCGTGCTGCCGGTGGCAAAGCTCGTTTCCTTTTTGAAATCCGGGTGTTGCCGTTCATTAAAAACCATGGAAGAAGGATAACCTACCCCGTCATCTTCAATACGCAAAACTAGATAGCCGTTTTCCTTAAAAGCGCTGAGCCTGACCTTCTGTTTGGCATAGCGAAACGAGTTGTTAATTACATTATCGAATACTCCCGTCAGAAGATTGCGGTCAAATGCCCAAAAAAGTTCCTCGTCGCATTGCGTTTCCATCTCGATTCCCCGCGAATCAAGAAGGATTTCGTGCTGGGTTGTAACATCGTCCAGAAATTCGCTGATGGAATGGTAATCAATATTTATCGCCAGTTGAGATTTATCCGCTTTATAAAGAGAAAGCAGTCGAATGAGGCTGCTGTTTAACCGCTTTATTTCATACTGCAGTTTATAGAATTCGATATGCGAAGGGCATTTCTGCTCCTTGCAGGTGGCAATAATATCTTCCAGGTTATTAAAAAGAATGCCCAGTGAGTTTTTAGTGTCATGCAGCGTCGAAGCCAGAATATCGGAGAAGTTCATATTATCTTCCATGAATGTTTAATGTCAGCCGGGAACCAGTTCATTGTACATCGCCTGCAGCATAGGTAAATCTTTATAATGATCGTCAATTTTCTTAACCATGTCAAGATACATTTTAGTCTTGGCTATTTTTTCCTCATTAACGCCGTATTCTTTCATGTAAAGCATGAGAACTTGTGCGGCATTGGCATTGATAATTTTGTTTTCCGGTACATGCAAAGCTGCTTTCTCAAAGTAATCAATGGCTTCTTCAATCCTGCCTTCCTGAGTAAGCGCAACTCCTTCATTGTTAAGGGCGATTATTTCGTCTTTGGCGCGGTCAATGAATTGCTGGCCATTATCTTCTCTGCCGACTTCCTTGAAGACCGTTTTAACAATATCAATTGTCTCTTCCCTGTCGTAATTACACTGCACGATGCGTTTGATGATTTTTGTTCCCTTTTCTTCCTCACCCATCATGATATAAGTTTTAGCGAGCTCGAGTTCCACCTCCGGCGGAATGCCGCCCGCAATGCTTTCAGCAATGGTATTTGCTTCAGCCATTGCTTTTCTGGCGTCTTCTTCGCGGTTCATTTTCTTATAAACATAACTTTCGGTAACGCTGACATGAAGTTTGGCCTCATCGCTGTCGGGAAACTCCTTGAGAGCGACATTTAGAACATCGAGGCTTTCTTCGGAAGCATCAAGATGCACCAGCGTTTTGGCGAGACTCGTATAATCGGAAGGTGATCTCATGCAGGAATACTTCCCGTGCTCGACGGCTTTCTTGAAGGAATTTTCCGCAACGGAAAAGTCGTCATTGCGGTAAGCGAGGTTACCCAGAGCTTTCTGTCTCATAATGGCGCGCGGCGAAATATTCGTTGCCTTCATCAACACCTGCTGCGCCTCTTTATGCTTTTCCAGTTTGGCCAGCGTTTGCGCCAGATAATCATAGGCAGCCATGATTTTGTCGTTTTTGGCAAGTATTCCCTCGAAAATTACTTTTGCCTGCAGATAATTTCCCAACATCAAATCGGCCTTGCCCCGTCCCAGCTCAGCCCAGCCGACATTACCCATCAGCAAAACCTTCTCATAGAAATCATAGGCCTCTTGGTAATTGCCGATTTTGAGCAGCAGTTCCCCCTTGAGTTTCAGCAATTCGGAAAGATTGCGCGGCGACTTAGCAATTAAATCGTCACAAAGATTTATTGCCAGGGCGTAACTGTTTTCGGCTATGGCCTTGTCAATTTCTTTAAAATTTTCTTTTTTTTGAATAAGGCTTCTGATTTTCTTTTCGAGTACTTCCTTGGCGAAGGGTTTCATCAGATAGTCATCAGGTTGATGCTCGGCGGCGCCCATTATCATTTCCAGAGTATTTTCGGCGGTGACCATAATAAACACTGTGGAGTAATTGATGTAATTGCGATATCTTGCTTCTTCCAGCACCTGCTGGCCTGATTTTCCCTGTCCCAGGTTGTAATCGCAGAGAACTACATCGAAACGGCGGATAGTCATTTTGTGAATTGCTTCTTCGCCATCGGTAGCGTCGTCAATGTAAAGAACGCCGAATGAGCGCAGCATATTTTTCATGGTCAGACGAAAATTAAAAAAGTCCTCAATAACAAGCACTTTTTTTGATTTTAAGCTGATATCATTTTTAGTTTCCGCCTTTTTCAAAGAGAACCTCATTAATTTGTCGTTATATAAAATAGTAAAATATTTAAATAGAAAAAGAAAGTAATTTCTAAACGGAAAATCTCGCTGCATAAAAAATCCCTCCGGGGTTGCCCCGCGGATTGTCAGGGAGTTCAAGTTTCGCCGTTATAACGATGGCCGGCGGAAACCGCTTTTTAAATTTATCGTGCCTTTAAAGAATCGCTTTGGCCTCACGGACATAGTCCGGTGATAAGCGACCGCAAATATTTTTCATTAATGTTATGGTCATTTCGGGAAAGCAACTGGAATTCCTTTTTTTCTTGCCAGCATGTTATATTTATGATTTAGGAGAACCGTGCAAATTACAATATATTAAAGCATTGATTTATATGACAATTAATAAATATCAAATTCGCTGGTCTCTTCTTATCATTGTTGCAGTTCTGTTGGCTGCTGTTTTTGTCTGGAATACATATAATCTGAAAATCGAAACCGATATTCTGGAATCGCTGCCCCGGCATGATCAGGTGCTGGTTGATGCACGTCAGATAATCAAGCATCTTCCCGTCCAGGATCGCGTCTTTATTGAGATCAGCCAGGAAGCGGCCGATAAGGACAGGCTGGTGGCCTCCGCTGTTAAAATCAGCAATAAGCTGAAGCAAAGCCGGCTTTTTACTAAAGTCGGGTTGGGAGATGATGCCCGGAATTTTCCCGAACTGATTAAGCATATAACGGAAAATCTGCCAGTTCTTTTCAGCGAAACGGACCTTGAGCAGAAGATTAAACCGCTTCTCGGCCGCGAAAAAATCAAGGAGATATTTATTCAGAACAGGCAGAGCCTGCAGCAGTTGGAAGGAATCGGCCGCAGCGAAATGATTACCCGGGATCCCCTGGGTTTTTCCGGAATTATTTTAGCAAATCTTTCTTCTTTAATGCCGGCAAACAACGCGCAGTTTTATCAGGGGCAGCTTATTTCGGGCGATGGGCGGCATGCTTTGCTTGTGGCTCATATTGCCGGATCGGGGACGGACACAAAAACAGCATTGCAGATAAGAAATCTAATCAGCGACATTGAACGTGAAATGAAGGCCGATTATGATTTCAAAAACACCAAAAGCGATATTACGGCAGCGGGAGCCTATAACGCCGCACTTGATAATGAAACCGCCGCCAAACGCGATACGCGAAAAGCGATAATTCTCGCAATAATCGGCATATCGCTATTGCTGCTTTTAGCGTTTCCCCGTCCGCTCATCGGTTTACTGGCGCTGCTGCCTTCGACAGTGGGGGCGATAACATCGCTGTTTGTCTGCTCTTTCTTTTTCCCGTCAATATCAATGCTGGCTATCGGTTTCGGCGGTGCCATTATGGCTTTTACCGTTGATTTGGGCATTACTTATTTATTATTTTTAGACCAGACCAGCCAGACCTACGGTAAAAGGGTGGCACACGAGGTTTGGAAACCCGGACTTCTGGCGGCGCTGACAACCGCCGGAGCATTTCTCCTGCTTCATTTCAGCGATTTCATCATTATGGCGGAAATAGGCCTTTTTGCGGCATTGGGAGTTCTCTTTACCCTGCTTTTTGTGCATATGGTTTTTCCCTCCATTATTCCAACTCTTCCGCCGGCCTCCCGTTCCGGCAATAAATATTTGCAGCAGTTCATCAATAAGATCGCTGTTGCGTCCAACTGGAAATTATACGGAGCGGCGATTTTTGCGGTCGTTATGCTGTTATTTGCCAGGCCGGTTTTTCAAGTAGATATTAATTCGCTGAATTCCGTAAGCGCGGAAACTATAACAGCGGAAAAAAGAATACAAAATACCTGGGGGGATTTTTCCGGAAAAAGCTATCTTTTTGTGCAGGCGGCCAACGCGCGACAGTTGCAGGAAAAAAATGATAAGCTGTCTCAACTGTTGGCAGTCGAAGTGAAAAAGAGCGTTATTAAACCGGCTTTTCTCACTGCGAGCGCTTTCCCTTCATCCCGAAGAGCCGAACAAAATCAGGCTGCCTGGAATAGTTTCTGGAATAAAAAGACGCTGGATAAATTAAAAGCGGATGTGGCCTGGGCGGCGAAGGAAACGGGCTTTTCGTCCGGCGCCTTTTCTCCTTTCTGGCAAATGATTAAAAGAAAACCGGCGGCGCAGGAATTGCCGGAAAAATTCTACAATATTTTCGGCATTAACAAAAGTTCTGGGGGCCTTGTGCAGTTAAGTATGCTGTCGGCTGATAAAAATTACGATGCCGAATCATTATCCGCCCATCTGACAGCGGCAGAAGCAGCCAAGATTTTTGATGCCGGGCTATTCAGTAAAAGGCTCGGTGAAACCTTGAAAAATATTTTCCTCAAAATTGCCTTAATCACCGCGGCAGGAATTGTGCTTTTTGTTTTTCTGCTTTTCCTGGACTGGCAGTTGTCGCTGGCCGTGCTTGCACCCGTGGCTTTTGCGCTGATTTCCACACTGGGTACTTTGAAAATAATCGGCCATCCGCTGGATATTCCGAGCATCATGTTGTGGATTGTTGTTATGGGGATGGGTATTGATTATGCAATTAATTATGTCTGCTTTTACCAGCGCTATCGGGAGGAGAATAATCCGGCAATGAACACGGTTAAAATGGCGATGTTTCTTTCCTCGTTTACAACGTTTATCGGTTTCGGCGCGCTGGCTTTTTCATCACACGCTCTGCTGAAAAGCATTGGTGTCACATCGCTTTTAGGTATCGGCTATTCAATCGTCGGAGCCTATCTGATTGTTCCGGCGTTGATGAAGAAAATATATGCCACAGGCTATTCTTCCCTGCCGGCAGGCAATGTGTTGATCGGATCAAAACAGCACCGTCTTCGCGTCCTGCGGCGTTATCGTCATGCGGAGGCTTATGTGCGCCTGTTTGCCCGCTGCAAAATGATTATTGATCCGATGTTTAAGGAACTGCATAAATATATGGATAATCCCCGCAAAATAATGGACATCGGTTGCGGCTTCGGAATTCCCGCTGTCTGGCTGCTGGAAATTTATCCCGCCGCAAAAGTTTACGGGCTGGAACCCGATGAAAAGCGCGTGCGCGCGGCTAATTACGCTCTCGGAGAGCGTGGTTTTGTGAAAAGCGGTCTGGCGCCCGATCTGCCGGTTTGCGAGGACGGGGTTGACACGGTGCTGATGCTGGATATGATACATTTGCTTTCCAATGAAGGCTTGATGCTTGTTCTGCAGCTGATTTATGATAAGCTTTCTCCGGAGGGAAGATTGATTATCCGGGCGACAGTTCCCACGGATAAAAAAATTCCCTGGAAACGCTGGATAGAGAAGATAAGATTGCAAATATCTGAAACTCCGGAGCGTTTCCGCAGCGAACAGCAAATCTGCGATCTGATGCAAAGCGCCGGATTTAAAGTCGGCAGGCACGATTCAGAAACCGCCGGTGTGGAAGAGAAATGGTTTGTCGGCCGGAAGTAAGAATTTTATGAAAAAACTATCTTATCGCTGCGCCTTATTTTTTTCGCGGTATTTCGGTTCCTGTTTCTTCTCGATATTTTCCTGGTTTATCGCAACGGGATATTTTCTTTTATTTCCGGCGCGGGTTGCCCGCAGCCTGAAGTTTTATCGAACACTTTTCCCCGCAAGCGGTTTTTTCTACCAGCTCTTTTGCGTCTGGAAACAATATCATAACTTTACCAGCGTCTATAAACACCGCTTTTTGGCCGGAATCAAAGACGAAGTGGAATTTACCGCAGAAGGCTGGGAATATCTGGAAGAAGCGGTGGAGAAAAAGATCGGTGCGATTATCGTGATGTCGCATATCGGCAACTGGGAACTGGCGGCGGAAATGCTCCGGCGCAAGGGACTGCCCATTATGCTTTACCTCGGAGCCAAACACAAAGAACAGGTGGAGAAAATTCAGAAGGAAAAACTGATGCAGAGCGGCATTAAAATAGTGGCAACATCGGACAAGGAAAGTTCTCCCTTTGCCCTGCTGGAGGGGATAAACTTCCTGCGCTCCGGCGGGATTGTTTCCATGACCGGCGACCGTATCTGGGGACGTCAGCGTTCGGTCAAAGTAAATTTTCTGGGACATGAGGTGCAGCTGCCCGACGCTCCTCATTTATTTGCCTTAATGTCGGAAGCACCGTTGATGACTTTTTTTGTCAGCCGGCAGGCTTCCGGCAAGTATCATGTCACCGTATCCGGAGGACGAAAAGTATACGCCAAAACGAGAAATGAGCGGAAAGAAGCTGTTCTGGCATCGGCGCAGATTTACGCCGATGAACTGGCTCAGATGGCTCGCCGGCATCCTTTTGAATGGTATCATTTCGAGCCGTTTCTGGGCGAAAAGATTAATTGACACTAAAAACGGACTTTACTATATTTTCCTGCACAAAATAGTTAATTCCAATAAAGCCAAGGGGGGCGTTATGAAAAAAGTAATAACGGGAACGGCGATGATTTTTGTATTCGCGCTTCTTTCTGCCGGAGCGCTGGCGGATGATAATGCAAAAAGCATCAATCTCTCCGCGAGCAGTTCTGTTGCAGATATCCTTAACACTGCCATGAACAGCAAAGCTCATGTTTTTATTCGTCTCAAAAGCGGTCAGGAATATTCGACGAAGATTATCCGCAGCGTCGGCAATGCGGCGGTCGTAATAGGAGAACCGTCACGTCGGGAGTTCTACGATGTCTACATCCTGATTGAATCAATAGCGGCGGTGGAAGTTCGCGTGCGCGACAAATAGCAGGGCCAGAGCGTTCCTGCGGAAAATATTTTTCGGTTATCTGCAATCACCGGATCAGCCGGATTGTTTTACGGCCCGGCTGAAATGCGGCCAATGCCGGGCTCTGCAGCTTCCTGCCGATTTCGGGTGTTCGCTATCCTGCCTTTGTTTTCCTCCCTGAAGATTAATCAGGACAAATGCCAATCCGGATAATAAAATTTACTTTGCGCCCTGCTGATTTTAGTATAAGAAGATAAAATATTATGAGCAGGGGCGCGTAATGAAAGTAAATGAAGTGCCGCAGGATATAACTTATTACGAAGGCGAAAAACGTGCCTGTTATGCTCTTAATGAGCAGGGGAAATACGTCATTGTGACCAGCGCCGGCTGGAGCGCTGAAGAAGTAGTCAACGGCATGGCTGTTGCCGAGCTTGCCGCCCATCTGGAAAAAACACGTAAGGAAGTTCTGGCGGGCTTAAAGAGTCCGCTTTATTATCATATGGAACAAAGGCAGATGACACCCGCTATTCTTGCTAAGACAGCCGGAATCTGCCGGTTGCGCCTGCGGCGGCATTTTAAAGCGCCGGTTTTTGCCCGTCTGAGTGCTGCCGTATTGGAACGTTACGCGCGCGCGCTGGCGCTGACAATAGATGAATTAAAGAAAGTACCTGAGAAATCAAGCGGGGAAAAGGATACAAAATAGATATGGAATTAACAGCCGGCGGAAGACCTTTTGTCCATCAGCATTCGGCGCATTGCGAAAGCGGTGTGACAGCGGCCCTGTTCCGGGATCAGGGATTTAATATCAGTGAAGCGCTTGTTTTCGGCATCGGCAGCGGCATTTTTTTCGGCCATTTGTTTTTTGTCAAAATGGTCGGCCTGCCGATTACTACTTTCCGCGGCTTGCCCGGCTCCGTTTTCCGTAAAGCGGGGAAGCGCCTGGGGGCAAAATTTATCGTCAAAACGTACCGCAACCCGCAAAAAGGCATGGCCGAATTGCGCCAATTGCTCCGGGAAGGAAAAATTGTCGGATTAACCACCAACATTTACTGGTTATCCTATTTTCCGAATCGCTTCCGTTTTCAATTCAACGGCCATAATTTAATTGCCCTGCGGGAAATCGAGGGCGGTTTCCGTGTCAGCGATCCGGTGCTGGAACACCCGGTGGATTGCCTCACCGATGATTTGGAGCGGGCACGTTTTGCCCATGGCCCGCTGGAGCCGCATGGCCGTTTGTACTACCCTTCGCAGATTCCCCCCAATCCCGATATTAAAAAAGCCTGTATAAAGGGAATGAAAGATACCTGCAATATGATGCTGCGCACAGGCATACCGATTTTCGGCGTCAGCGGCATTCGCTTCCTGGCTAAAAAGATTAAGAAAAGTCCGCAAAAACTTGGTTTTAACGAAGCCTGCCGCCATCTGGGCAATATCGTCCGGATGCAGGAGGAAATAGGCACCGGCGGCGCGGGATTCCGTTTCATGTATGCCGCTTTCCTGCAGGAAGCGGGAGAACTCTTTTTATCGGATGAATTGAAAAGATTGTCGCAGGATATGACGGCCGTCGGCGATAAATGGCGCGAGTTTGCCGTGGTGTCCGCGCGCATCATCAAGCAGCGCGATGAAAAGGAAGAAACTTTTGCCAAGGCCGGCGATATTTTATTGGCATGCGCCGCCCGCGAAGAAGCTCTTTTTAAAGATCTGAGCAAGATCGTCAGAAAGCTGAAGGCATGAAGGCTTTAGAAATTTCCACGATTACCTTTTGTTATGACAAAGCGACGGAGTGCGCCCTGCAAAGCTTTTCTCTGTCTGTTGAAGAGGGGCAAATCCAGGCCATGCTGGGTCCGAACGGCGCAGGCAAAACCACGTTGATGCGGATCATTACCGGTCAACTGATGGTCAAATCCGGTGAAGTTGCCGTTTACGGCCGCCGCATGCCCGATCAAACCTCGCTGGGCTCAATCGGCTACGCCCCGCAACCAATATCTTTATATCCGACGCTGACGGCAAGGGAAAATTTAAAGTTTTTCGGCACAATGGCCGGAATGGCCGATGGCAAAATCGGTGAACGCGCTGAAGCTGTCCTTGCGGAAACTGGACTGGTATCTTACGCACTCAAGTATGTAAACACCTATTCGGGAGGAATGCTGCGTCGTTTAAATCTGGCCGTGGCCCTTTTACATGAGCCGAAGCTGCTGCTTTTGGATGAACCGACAGTGGGCGTAGATCCGCAGAGCCGCAATCATATTTATCAGACACTGGCGAGGCTTAATGAATCCGGTGTGACCATCCTGCTTTCCACTCACATTATGGAAGAGGCCCAGCGTCTTTGTTCCCGGGTCACGCTGGTGGATCAGGGGAAAGATATTTTTTCCGGCGAGATGAATAAAATTGACAATCTGGAGAAGTTCTTTCTGGAAAAAACGGGGAGGGGATTGCGTGACGAATAAAAAATTCCCCTCCCTCAACGGGAGGGGTCAGGGGAGGGTGCTGATAATTGGATAAAATGACATTCCTGGCAAAGGCTCTCAGAAACAGACCGACAGACGCAGAAAAATTATTATGGAAATACTTGCGACAAAAGCAGATGGAAGGATTAAAATTTCGACGGCAGCAACCCATTGATAATTATATAGTTGACTTTATTTGCCTGGAAAAGAGAATTGTCATTGAAGTTGACGGTGGACAACATGCTATAAGAAAAGAAGAAGATATTGTGAGGGATGAATATCTTCGTCGACAAGGATTTCAAGTTTTACGGTTCTGGAATAATGAAGTATTACAGAACATCAGAGGGGTGCTGGAAGTTGTAAGGGAGAATTGTTTATCACCCGCCCCTTAATCCCCTCTACCCTAAAGGGCACCGAGGCCGTGAAGGGCGGGGAAAAGTAAAGGAATTAAGTTGATTTTAAGACAGCTCAAAGAATTAATCAAAAAGGAAATGCTCATTATGCTGCGCGACCGGCAGACGATCCTGCTTCTTTTCTTCATGCCGGTGGCGCTGATATTTTTTATGTCGCTCGCCCTGGAAGGCGTCTGGACGGACAAACTAACCGGCAGGAAAATTCAACTGGTTATAGAAAATAAAAGCAATTTACCCAAAGCCAATCTGCTTGTGGAAAAAATAAAATCCAATAAAATGGTTCAACTTCTTGACCGGCCGCAGGGCCTGGACAATGAGCAGATTTTCGAAGATGGCAAAACGCACGCGGTTGTTGTTATTCCCCGGGGCTTTGATGAAGGCGACAAGCCTGTGGAAATTTATTTTAATCCGGTAATGGATGCCGGTTACAAAATAGCTGCCCGCTCACTGATTACCAGCGCCACGGTGGAAGTAATTATGGGAATCGAAAACCTCGATACCGTGATTGCCGGTTTAATTGCGGAGAAAGCCAAAGAAAACAGAGCATTTCCGACACCCCTGCAGCAGACCGTTCCGGCTTATGCCATCTTCGCCATGTTTTTTATTGCCATTCCCATGTCCATTGGCTTTTTAAAGGAAAAACAAAACGGCACTCTCCAGCGCCTTTTTACATATCCGATCAATACTAATTTGGTTGTGCTGGGAAAGATTGCGCCGTATTATCTGATTAATATTATCCAGTTTGTTTTAATGCTGCTGGTCGGAGTTTATCTCATGTCTCACATTATCACTTATCCCTTTCATCTGGGAGGGCATCCCTGGCAGATGCTGCCGGTTACGCTGGTGGTGGCGGCAGCGACAACCGGTTTTGGCGTGCTGGTGGCGGCGTTGGCAAGGACACCCGAACAGTCTTCAACGCTAGCGGCGACCGGAGCGATTTTAATGGGGGCATTTGGCGGCATTATGGTGCCGCATGTCGTCATGCCGCAGCTAATGAAGCAGATGGCCATGATTTCTCCCATGTATTGGGCGCATCAGGCCTACCTGGATATTTTCTTGCGCGACGCTTCTTTTATGTCTATACTGCCGAAGCTCATTGTCTTATTGGCATTTGCGTTAATTTGTTTTTATCTTGCGGGAAGGAGAATTAAATGGATGTAGCTCAGGCTTTCAAAGATTTGAATGTTGCATCGCGGGAAGAATTGATCTTTAAACTCAAGGAACTGATTATTAAGGCCTGCGATGTCAGGAATGTTAAGCCCGAAGAAATACCGACAGATGTTCCTTTTATCAACGGGCCGGGGCCGCTTAAGCTCGATAGTCTTGATGCCATGGAAATTGCGATGGAGCTGAGGTATCAGTTCGGTGTGGAATTGAAAAACGCCTCGACTGCGGCTAAGGCCATGCAATCATTCGATACACTGGCTGATTTTGTTATCGAGGCGCCGAAGGTTAAAAAGTGACAACGACCTTGAAAAATACCCTGAAGGGCACACGAACGTTCATCTGCGGAGCCTGTCCCCGCGCAGGCGGGGATCACGCTGCAAATCCTAACGCTCGCCGTATGTCCATATACGCCTCGCGGTTCGGTTTTTTGCGCGCCTTGCATCTGGGCATTTTTGAACAGCCCCATAGTCTAATAATTTATAATTTTTCGGCTTTACTTTTTGCAGGTTAATTAAAAGTGGCTCAAGATATCATATCCATTCGCGGTTGGGGAGCAGTAACCACGCTGGGCTGGAGCGCGAACGAAACAGCGCGGAATTTGATTGCCGGACATACTCATCCGGCGGCCAGGTGCCAATCCTCCCATCTGATTAACCGCGAATATAAGGCTTTTGAAGTTGCGTATTCCGGCAGCGTTATGGAAAAATCAGCGGCGATGATTGATTGCGCCATCAGGGAAGCATTTACCCGCGCTGAACTTTCCGCAGACGAGATTGCCGAATCCTGCCTGCTTGTCGGAACCACCGGCGGCCTTTTTATCCGCAACGAGCATGAATTCACCGAATATGTAAAAAATAATCCGCAGGAGGAATCGCCGGCCATCGCCTGCCGCAACCGCGGCCCCGGCGAAGTATCCGACTGGATTGCCGCAAAATATGGAATCAGGGGCATGGCCATGACTCTTAGTATGGCCTGCGTTTCCAGTTCGCATGCGCTGGTTATAGCCTCCCAGCTTTTGGCACAAAAAAAAGTTGAAAGAGCAATTATCGTCGGTTACGAGCCGCTTTTAAATTTGACCCTCCACGGTTTTGCGAGCCTGCTTTTGTATGATGACGAGAAGTGCCGTCCCTTTTGCAACAAGCGTTCCGGCATGCAGATCGGCGAAGGCGCCGCAGTGGTGATAATGGAGAGAAGCAAAGGCTCTTCGCCGGGTAAAACATATTACCGGTTTGCCGGCGGCTATTTATTCAACGATACGGCCAGCCTGACTTCCGCCGGGGTTGATGGCGAATTGGTTAGAAACGTCATTCAGCGTTCGCTTAGCTCCGCCGGGATATCAGCGGGAGATATAGTTGCAATAAAAGCGCACGGCACGGGAACAAGAGATAACGATCTTTCGGAAGGCCGGGGAATGGTTAAGCTCTTTGGCGATAAATTACCGCCCGTTGTTTCCCTCAAAGGCGCTCTGGGGCATCAGTTGGGTGCAGCCGGGGCGGTGGAAACAGCAGTCTGGCTTTCCTGTCTGGAAAAGGGGACGATACCGCGGAGTTTCGGTTTTGAAGAATTTGATGCCGAAATAGGTTTTATCCCTTCGCAGATAAATACTCCGGCAATGGCCGGTGCATATCTATTTACCTTTTTCGGCTTCGGCGGAACTTGCACGAGTTATGTAGTAATTAAAAATTAATGGCAATTTGCCTTGCTTCGGCTTTCCGCAGCTTACCATGGGAAGAAATCAAGGATAAAAAACAGAGATGTGCCGGCGGGAAATTAAAGTATTAATGGTGCCGAAGGCCGGACTTGAACCGGCACGGGTTTTGCCCACTACCCCCTCAAGATAGCGTGTCTACCAAATTCCACCACTTCGGCATCAATATGAAAAAATCAATCTGACAAAACTAACTGAATACAGCGCTTTTCCGCTATCAGAAAAAATTACTTTTTAACCGGCGCAGGCACCAAAGGTTTGGCTGCTTCGGATTGAGCAGGTTTTGCTTCCGCCGGAATTGTTTGTTCCGCGGCTGCCGGAGCCTTCACTTTTTCCATTAAAGAAGAAGATGGCCTGCGGCTGGAAGTATAAGTAAGCGTCAGCGATGTCAGCATAAAGATTATTGCTATTGCCGCCGTCATTTTGCCCAAAAACGTTCCCGCGCCCGAAGAACCGAAGACAGTCTGGCTGGAACCGCCAAACGCCGCGCCCATGCTGGCGCCCTTGCCCGCCTGCAGCAAAACCACCAGAATCAGGGCAATGCTGATTACCACATGTAAAATTGTCACTAATGTATGCATCGAAAACCTCTTATTTAAAATTTATAATATTTAAAAACGAACTCAAATCAAGGCTTGCCGATCCGACCAGCGCGCCGTTGATATCTTTTTGCGCCATTAAAACACCGATGTTATTGGCGGTAACACTGCCTCCGTAAATAATTGATACGGCGTCGGCAATCGATTTCCCGTAAATTTCGCCAAGTAGATTGCGGATGAAAATATGCGCTTCCTGGGCTTGTTCGGGTGTTGCTGTTTTACCGGTGCCGATTGCCCAGACCGGCTCATAGGCAACGACAATGTGCTTCATATCACCGGCCGGGATATTATTCAATCCTTCTTTTAACTGCCGGGAGATAACGCTGAAGGTTGCGTTGGCCTCTCTTTCGGCCAGAGTTTCGCCGATACAGAAAATAGGCCGCAAATCATAGCTCAGAGCGGCGGCAATTTTGGCGTTGATAAAAGAATCTTTTTCGCCGAAAAGTGTCCGACGTTCTGAATGCCCGATTATGCAATAACGGCAGCCGGCGTCTTTCAACATTGCGCCGGAAATTTCACCGGTAAAAGCTCCTTTTTCCACTGCATGCATGTTCTGGGCGCTGAGCCGGACCGGTGAATTATTCAACTCCGCAGCAACTGCCGCTAAAGATGTAAAAGACGGCGCGACAATGATGGTTGCCGCAACAGGCTTCTGCAGAAGCGCTTTTTTCAGGCCGCGGGCAAACTCCATCGCCTCGGCGGTTGCCTTGTTCATTTTCCAGTTGGCGGCAATGATAGTTTCGGGCATGTCTTTCTAATATCCCTTTGCGGCAATATAAATTGCCAGATCGCGCAGCCGGCAGGCATAGCCGCTTTCGTTATCGTACCAGGAAAAGACTTTAACCATGTTGCCTTCGACAACTTGCGTCAAAGGCGCATCCACTATTGAGGAATAGGAGCTGCTGGTAAAATCTACGGAAACCAGCTCTTCTTCACAGTAAGCCAAAATTCCCTTGAGTTTGTTTTCCGAGGCTTCTTTTAAAGCGGCGTTGATTTCCTCCACCTTGACAGGTTTTGCTACTTCGATTGCCAGATCAACCATAGAAACGTTCGGCGTAGGCACGCGCAAAGCGATGCCGGCAAGCTTTCCCTTCAAAGCGGGAAGAACTTCCCCGATGGCGGAAGCCGCTCCGGTTGATGTCGGGACAATGCTTAAAGCCGCCGCCCGGCCGCGCCGTAAATCCTTATGCGAGCCGTCCAGCAGACGCTGATCCATTGTGTAAGAATGAATGGTTGTCATTAAACCTTTGACAATGCCAAATTTTTCATGAAGCACCTTGACTAAGGGCGCGAGACAGTTGGTCGTGCAAGAAGCGTTGGAAATAATATGATGTTTGGCGGGGTCGTAGGATGCCTCATTGACGCCCATGACAAAAGTTCCATCTATGCCTTTGCCGGGAACAGCCAGAATGACCTTTTTTGCGCCAGCTGCAATGTGGCCTGTCAAATCGGCGCCTTTGCGGAATTTGCCCGTTGATTCAATTACTATATCCACACCCAGCTTTTTCCAGGGCAGGTCGGCCAGATTGGCAAACTGGGTAATGGCTATTTTTTTGCCGTTAACGACAATGTTATCACCATCGGCCTGCACATCGGCCTTGATTTTGCCGTGAATGGAATCATATTTCAGCAAATGAGCCAGATCTGTAGCTTTGGCGCGGGAGTTAATAGCAACGATTTCAATATTCTGATAATCCAGACAGGCGCGGATCATATACCGTCCCACCCGGCCAAAACCGTTAATAGCTATTTTTATTGCCATCTTTTACCTCCTGTTAAAACCTGATAATTAACCTGGTTTTTTAAAACCGCGGCATAATAGCCAAATGCGGCAATTGCGTCAACTTTTTTCTTTTTCTGTGTTTTTTTAGGGAAAACGATTAATAATCAAATAATTGTGGTGCGGTTCATTTGTAAGATATGAACCTTAAAATTTTATGTTGATTATCCGTTTCACCGACAACTAAAGGTGTAAGCAGGCTATCCGTATTTGTTCTACTTCGCCAATATCTTTTCCAACTGTACAATCGCCTGGGCCAGATTTTCGGGCTTAGTGCCGCCGGCCTGCGCCATATCGGGACGACCGCCGCCGCTGCCGCCTATCAGCGGGGCTATCTCTTTGATGATATTGCCCGCGTGAAAACGCGAGGTCAAATCTTTGGTGACCATGCACAAGAGCATGGCTTTATCGCCGGTCTTTGCTCCCAGTAAAATCACGCCGGAGGCCAGCTTGTCGCGCAGTTTGTCGCCGAAATCCCGCAACATCTTCACATCGGAAATATTGACTTCGGCCGCCAGCACTTTTATTCCGTTGATTTCTTTTAACTGGCTCAATAAATCGCCCGAATCCCTGGCGGCCATTTTTCCTTGCAGCGCTTCGATTTCTTTTTCGAGCTCTTTAATATGCTTTAATGTTTTTTCCACCCGCTCCGTAATTTCCAGAGGATTGGCTTTGAAAAGAGCAGCTGTTTTTTTCAACTGTTCTTCGAATTCCTGAATATGGCGCAGGGCCTCGCGGCCGGTGACGGCCTCAATCCGGCGGACACCCGCGGCAATTGCCGATTCATGCAGCACCTTCAAAATGCCGATATCGCCCGTGCGTTCCACATGCGTGCCGCCGCATAGTTCGCGGCTGACATCACCCATTTTGACCATCCGCACCGTCGCGCCGTATTTCTCATCAAATACTGCCGTTGCGCCGGTTTTCAGCGCGTCTTCCAGGGCGCAGACTTCCGTTTTTACGGGCAGATTCTTGCGGATAACATCATTGGCTATTTTTTCCACGCGCTTGATTTCATCATCGCTGATTTTGGAAAAGTGGGTAAAGTCAAACCGCAGCCTTTCGGGATTGACGAGAGACCCGGATTGCTTGATGTGGTCCCCCAGCACGGCTTTCAAGGCAGCCTGCAAAATATGAGTACCGGAGTGATTGGCCTGAATGGCCTTTCTTCTTTCCAAATCCACAATCAACCGCACCTTCGCGCTTTTTTTAATGGTACCGGATTTCACGGTTCCCTGATGGGCGAAAAGCTTGTCAACAGGTTTCTTTGTGTCAGCAACGGCAAAGGAAAAATCTGCGCCTTCCAGAAATCCGGTATCGCCCACCTGACCGCCCGATTCGCCGTAAAATGGCGTATTTTCCACGACTATTTCCGCGCTCTCGCCTTCACTGACGGAATCAACCGGTTGACCATTGACAAAAATTGCGCTGACAGAAGACTCCGCTTTGGTCACTCCCTCATAGCCGCAGAAATCGGTCAGGACGCCGGTGCTGGCTGCTTTGAGGTAGCACTCGGAAACAGCCTCTTCACCGCTGCCTTTCCAGGCGGCGCGCGCTTTTTCGCGTTGCCGTTCCATCTCGGCCTCAAAACCTTCATTATCCAGCGTAAAACCATCGCGTTTGACGATGTCCGCCGTCAAATCCGTGGGGAAACCATAGGTATCGTATAGTTTGAAAACCAGCGAACCGGGAAGAACATTTTTTTTCACCTTGTTCAGTTGAGCCGTCTCTTCCTGCAAAATTTTCAGACCAGCATCCAGCGTCTCCATGAAACGCTGCTCCTCATTCAAAATAACTTTGGTAATGAAAGAGGCTTTGGCTTCCATATCGGGATAGGCACCCTTAATCATGGAGATAACGACTTCGGCGCACTGATACAGAAAAGGTTTGTTAATTCCCAAGAGCTTGCCGTGACGCGCCGCTCTTCTCAAAATACGGCGCAAAACATAACCGCGTCCTTCATTGCTGGGCAAAATACCATCGCCAATCAGGAAAGCAATTGAACGGCTGTGATCGGCAATAACGCGGATGGAGGTATCGCTTTCTTCATTTTTGCCGTAAGTCTTGCCGGAGAGCTTCTCCACAAAGCGGATGATGTCAGTGAAAAAATCAGTATCGTAATTACTTTTGACTCCCTGAATAACGGCAGCGAGGCGTTCCAGTCCCATGCCCGTGTCAATATTCGGTTTGGGCAGGGGATTGAGCTTTCCCGCGGCATCGCGGTCAAATTGCGTGAAGACCAGATTCCAGATTTCCAGATAGCGGTCGCAGCCGCAGTCAATGTTGCAATCGGGCTTGCCGCAGCCCGTGCCGGGACCCTGGTCAAAAATAATTTCAGAGCAGGGGCCGCAGGGGCCGGTATCGCCCATCATCCAGAAATTGCTTTTTTCGCCCATGCGGACGATCCGATCGGAGGGCACTTTCATTTTTTTGTTCCAGATGCTGAATGCCTCATCGTCATCCTGATAAACAGTTACCCAGAGTTTATCTTTGGGTAGTTTGACGACTTCCGTTAAATATTCCCACGCCCATTCAATGGCTTCATTTTTAAAATAATCACCGAAAGAAAAATTGCCGAGCATTTCAAAGAAAGTGTGATGACGCGCCGTGACACCGACATTTTCCAAATCAT
The DNA here is from genome assembly GCA_022703375.1 of Deltaproteobacteria bacterium. Classification (GTDB taxonomy): domain Bacteria; phylum Desulfobacterota; class Syntrophia; order Syntrophales; family Smithellaceae; genus JAKLDS01. The sequence goes on from JAKLDS010000007.1 coordinate 24,607, forward strand.
TGTGCTTGCCGCCGGCACGGACTGATTTCTGGCAGGAGGCAGCCCTTGTATAACCGCGATTTTCCAGACCAAGGAAGGCGTTTTTAAACTGCACCATGCCCGAATTGGTGAAAAGCAGCGTCGGATCGTCTTTAGGAATCAGCGATGAGCTTGGCACTCGTGTATGCCCTTTCCCCTCGAAATATTTTAAAAAGCTTTCCCGAATTTCGTTACCCTTCATCGCCATTTAAACTATCCTCCACCTTTTTTCCTAATTTCTGTAAAATCAAGCCCGGCGGGAAACCTCTGCCCAACAGACTCTGAAATATTTTTTTCTTTTCTTTAATATCCGGTGGGCCGGACTTTCTTCCGGCTGCTTTTTTCTTCACCAGCAATCCGACGGCTTCTTCCTCGCTCATCTCCTGCCGCGCGGTTTCCAGTGCTGCGGTTAATGTTTCTTTATCAATCCCTTTTTCCTGCAAATCGGCAATAATTTTTCTATTACCCCAGAGTTTATTGACGGCCAGATGACGCGCCCACTGACAGGAAAATGAATTGTCATTGATATATTTTAAATCGCCCAGTTTTGCCAGTGTTTCTTGAATAATAGCCGTAGAAAAGCCCTTTTCCTTGAGCTTTTTGGCCACTTCTTTTTCACTGCGCGGCCGTAGAGCAAGATAACGATAAGCTTTTTGCTTCGCGTTGGCCACGGTATCAAAGGCGGATTGATTCATGAGAATACTTAAGTTACCTGTTATTAAGCCAGGAACAGCGGATAAGTCAAGTCATTAAGATTCCTCATCCCTTATTATGGGGATGAGGAATCTTGAGGGCAGCTTACTTTTTCTTCTTTTCCGGTTCTCCGGCTTCTTCTTTAATTTCTTCCTTTGCTCTTGGTTTTAAACCCATCTTTTCGCGGACTTCGTCTTCAATCTGCTTCATAATGTCAGGATTATCCTTCAGGAAAATACGGGAATTGTCGCGCCCCTGTCCCATCCGATCGCCCTTGTAGGAATACCAGGCGCCGCTTTTTTCGATTATTCCCTTATCAGCGGCTAAATCCAGGACATCGCCTTCGCGGGAAATACCTTCACCGAAGATAATATCGAATTCCGCTTCCCGGAAGGGGGGCGCCAGCTTATTTTTGACTACTTTAACTTTGGTGCGGAAACCGGTCACATCCTGGCCTGTTTTGAGCGATGTCATTTTGCGGATATCCAGGCGTTGCGAAGCATAGAATTTCAGGGCATTGCCGCCGGTGGTCGTTTCGGGATTGCCGAAAAAGACGCCGATTTTCATGCGCAACTGATTGATAAAAATTACCGTGGTTTTGGATTTGCTGATACTTCCGGTCAGCTTGCGCAGCGCCTGCGACATGAGACGTGCCTGCAACCCCATCTGGGCATCGCCCATTTCGCCTTCCAGTTCGGCTTTGGGAACCAGGGCGGCAACGGAATCAACAACCAGGATATCCAGCGCGCCGCTGCGCACCAGCGTTTCGGCAATTTCCAGCGCCTGTTCGCCGGTGTCCGGCTGCGAGATAAGGAGATCATCGGTGTTGACACCGATTTTCTTTGCGTATGTTACATCTAGAGCATGCTCGGCATCAATGAAAGCGGCCAGGCCATTGGCTTTCTGCGCTTCCGCTACAATATGCAGAGACAGTGTTGTTTTACCGCCGGATTCCGGCCCGTATATTTCAATAACCCGGCCGCGGGGAACGCCCATTGTTCCCAACGCTATATCCAGACTCAGCGACCCTGTGGAAATAGCCGGAACATCGGCAACCGGTTCACCGCCGCCCAGTCTCATGATCGAACCCTTGCCGAACTGCCTTTCAATTTGCGTTATCGCCAAATCAACCGCTTTGGATCTATCTGTATCTGCGCACATAAATACCTCCGTTAAAATTTATTTGAAAAAATTTTATTCTTCTATGATTATTCGCAATTTGCTCATTTAGCCCTGCAATTCTTTTGAACTGTTGCAAAAAATGCAACAGTTGATTTTCTGTCCAATTCCTCTTCTTTATATATATTAAACAAGTGTCTCGAAATTACTGATTTATCCCTTTCTAATAAATCTGCTATTTGATTAAGACTTAACCAGACGGTGTCCTGAATAAGCCGCACTTCCATTTTGTTCTGATAAAGAACGATTTGGCCACCGGAAATATCTTTTATCTGTTTTTCTTTGTTTCTCACTTTTTCTTCTGCTCTTTAATTCAGTCGAAATTTTAAATTATTGAATTAATTATACTGCCCCCTGAATTCCAGTTGGATTCAACAGGCACTGTCTGTTGAATTACAGATGGAAATTTAAAATAATACCTGTACATAATTATTAATCACTATTTCCGCGTATTATCTTACCCCCTCAATGGAATCGTGGCGAGCCTCGTATAAATCGCCCCCTGTGGTGTCAGTTTGCTTTGAAACAAAATCAACTCCGTATCTCTAAATTCGCCTGCTGTAAAATCTTTGTATTTATCCAGCGCCTTGTCAATGCCTTGCACGGAGCCCGGAAACTTGATGCGTCCCAGCGTCAGGTGCGCGCGAAAGGGTCTTGTTTCCTGGGGAAAGCCAATTCGGGCAAAATCATCTTCCAGTTGCTTTTGTAATTGCGCCAGTTTCTCCACTTCTCCTTCCGTACCCAGCCACAAGACGCGCGCTTTCTGCGGATTGGGAAATACGCCCATCTGCCTGACAGTAAGCAAAATCGGCAAGACAGCGGCAGCCCTTTGCCGTACAGCATTACAAATATTGGCGACATCGTTTTGCGAAATATCGCCGAAAAACTTCAACGTCAGATGATTGCCGTGGGGGCGCGTCCAGCTTACTTTTCCTGTCAGCTCCCTTTTTAATTTCTCCTGCAGGCGCGAAGCCGCAGCCAGAATTTCTTCCGGCGGCTCAATCGCCAGAAAAGCGCGGATATTTTTTTCTCCATCTGTCATTATAATTCGCCCTGCAAATATCTTTTCAGCATGAGCAGCGCCGCTTCGGAAAAAATAATTTTGTTTCTTTGGCGATCCCAGCGGAAAACAAAGTGACGGCAAATTGTGGACTTACGGTCCGCCAGCGCGAGATAGACGGTGCCGACCGGTTTTTCGGCGCTGCCTCCGGTTGGCCCCGCGATGCCGGTCGTAGCAAGGCCGATATCCGTGCCGGATATTTTGCGCACACCTTCAGCCATCAGTCTTGCCGTTTCTTCGCTTACTGCCCCGTGTTTTTCGATGACATGCGCAGGAACTCCCAGTATTTCCGTTTTCGCGGCATTGCTGTAGCTCACGACTGCACGGTTGAAATAATCGGAGCTGCCCGCCACGTCGGTAATCCGGCTGGAAATGAGCCCGCCGGTGCAGGATTCCGCCACGGCCAGCGTCAGCTTTTTCTCTTTTAAAAGTCTCCCCACAATTTCTTCCAGATTTTCTTCGCCGCAGGTGAAAATGTATTTATTAAGACGTTTTTTGACTTCACCGCACGCCAATTGCAATTTTTCCTCAGCGGCGGTCTGGGAATTCTGCCTTGATGTCAAGACCAGATGATTCTCGGGAAAAACGGGATAGAAACCGACTGCAATTCCAAGCGCGGCAAAATCAAAATCAGCAAGGCTTTTATCCACGGCGCCCTCTCCCAGGCCAAAGGTCTTGATTGTCTCTTTGGCGATGAATTGCTCGTTTTGCGGAAACTCGCGGCGCAAAATAGGCAAAACGCCGCCCGCGAACATCAACTGCGCCTCTTTGGGCACGCCGGGAATGACAAAAATTAATTTACCCGCTGCTTTAAGCATGAAGCCTGCTGCTGTTCCTGCGTTGTTGGGAATGATTTCCGCGCCCTGCGGAAACATCGCCTGTTTGGTATTGTTTTCTATCCAGACAAAATTGCGCGAGGTGAATATTTCTTTGATATGCGCCAGAACTTTTTCGTCGGTAAAGAGCGGCAGGCCGAATGATTTTGCTATTGCTTCCGTGGTAATATCGTCGGCCGTCGGGCCCAGGCCGCCGGTGCAGATTACGGCATCAGTCATGGTCAGCAGGTAATTCAGGCGGCTTTTGATGGAGGAAAAATCGTCCTCGACGGCAAGCATTGCTTCAATGCGCCAGCCCTGAAGATTGATTTCCCGGGCGATGAAGGATGAATTGATATCCGATACCCGCCCGCTCATTAATTCATTGCCTATTGTTAAAATTCCAACTCTCATATTACTCCCAGAAATAATAATAGCATCATTAACGCTCCGGCGTAAATGCCCGCGCCGACATCGTCGAGCACCACGCCCCAGCCTCCCGGCAGTTTTTGCAAACGGTGTAAAGGATAAGGTTTTAAAATATCAAAAACGCGAAACAGCACAAAGCCGATGAAGATACTTAAAGGCATTACTGCCGCCGGCAACATGGTTATCTGCAAGCCGATAATCTCGTCAATGACAATGCGCTGGTCATCCTTTTTCTTGAAAAGTTTTTCAGCGCGCCCGGAAATATAAATTGATAAAGCCAGTAACGCCAGCACAATTATTATCCGCAATACCATGGGCAAAAGACAATAGGCCAGATAAATAGGAATACCGACAATTGTGCCCATTGTTCCCGGAGTGAAACGAATATACCCGGCGCAAAAACCGGTTGCCAAGAATTTAATGACTTTATCTTTCAAATAATTTGCCTCCAACGACTAAAAATATCTCCTTTCGGTTGACATGATATTTTATTGTTCAAATAACCATTCCCCCTGCATAAAAAAGCTCATACAACTCATGTCCGTTTTTGCTGATCGCTTCCCTGCCGTTGAATTTGTCTATCTTTCCTTTGGCTGAATTGGCATAGCAATAATCGGCGTTAGAATATTTTTCCGGCCCGCGAAAAGGATGCTTGGGGCTGACGAGATTCATTGCTTCGCGCAGAAAAGAGTAAATGCTCATTATCTGCAATTTATCCATATTGAGCAATAGACCGCCCGTGTAGCTCATTGACCAAATAGGTTTTTCCTTGAGATACACGATTTCCTGTCCGACGAAATTCAGCATCCCGGCATAAATATCGCGGTAAAAAAAATCCCCCTGCCGGTATTCCAGTTGTTTGGTTCCCGGCAAAAGCGGTGTTACCGATTGCGTATCGCCCTGTGCCGCGTAGGACGATTTCTTAGCTTCCACAATGAATTTTATCAGGTCATCCATATGAATATTAATCCATTCTTTTTATCAGGCCGGTGATTTCGCCTTCGTTGGGAAATCTGTGAGTTTTGCTTTTCGCGTAAATTAATTTGCCGTCGCATTTTACCTCGAAAATTCCGCCTCCGCCCCTGATTAATTTAATTTTCGCAGCGGGATAAATCGCCTTTATTTCCGCTTCCACCCGGGAAGCCTGCGGCAAATAGTTTCACTCCCCGCAATATTCGATAAAGATATCCATAGCCCCTCCTTAATTCAACTAAAAGAGCCATTTCGATTTCAAAGGATAACGAGGCGGCAAGGAGAAGGCGCCGCAGGCGTATTTTATAATACGTTGAGGACGCCGACAACGATGCCAACAAAGTTAGCCAAAGAAAGCGAAATAGCGCTTGACAATAGAACGATTGTTCTATATCATATTTACCATGAAAGTCAAGCGAACTTTATCAGATGTGGAAGAAATAATCAGCGGCTTTTTCCGGGAAAACCGGCGGATGCCCTCTTATTCCGAGATGGCGGATATTATCGGCGTGCGCTCCAAAAGCGTGGTTGATTTCTGGGTGAAAAAATTGATTGCCGCGGGCGTGCTGCAGAAAGACACCAGGGGTTTTCTCTCGCTTATCCGCCGGCCGTTGGGGCTCAAGCTCGCCGGCGAAGTCTGTGCCGGGTTCCCGTCGCCTGCGGAAGAAGAGTTGCGCGATGTCATTTCCTTCGATGAATATCTGGTGTCCCGTCCGGAAAATTCATTTCTCCTTTCCGTCACCGGCGATTCGATGAGCGGCGCGGGAATAATGGATAAGGACTTAGTCATTGTCGAACGGGGGCGCGAGCCGAGAAACGGCGACATCATTCTGGCCGAAGTGGACGGCAACTGGACTATGAAATATTTCCACAAGAAGGGAAAAACGGTGACGCTGGAAGCGGCCAATCCCAAATACCCGCCAATTATCCCGCAAAACGAGCTGAAAGTCGCGGGGGTGATAACAGCGGTGGTTAGGAAGTATCACAAGTGACGACCATGGAACGGCCTTGGAAAATACCCTGAAGGGCACATGAGCCCATATACTGCGTTGCGCTCCGTTCGCGTCGCTGCGACCTACGTAGAAGTAGGTCTCACTCCACGATACTCGCGCGCCTTGTCCCTGGGACTTTTTGCAAGGCCGTTGAAAGCGAAGCGGTATAAAAAGGAAAATTTGCAAGGTTGTCAATATTAGTCTCTACTGGATGAAAAATATTTAATTTGTTCCCTCTTCCTTGATTGCCTGCCCGGCGTATGCTGGGGGAGAGGCTAGGTGAGGGTGAAAAGGAGGATGGAAAAACGATATGCAAAGTGAAATTATCTTTTCTGAGAATATTGTTCAAACACAGGCAGCACGCAGCCCGGAGATACTCCAGAGCATCAAATCTGCTCAGAAATTTCGTAAATTCATCGAATGCAGCGACTGGGACGTCCGCCTTCTTGATTATGAGAAATATCTCAATCGTTTTTCCTGGGCAGTTATTATTGCCTCGGTTCTTTATCTGCTCCCGATTTGTGTGACTATTTTGCTATGAAACGCTTTTGCAATCAGTCTTTGATGAACTAACATGAGACGTATTCTCCACATCGACATGGATGCCTTCTTTGCCGCTGTTGAAGAGCAAAGAAAGCCGGAAATAAAGGGAAAGCCGGTTGTCATCGGCGGCAGCGGCAATCCTTTGAAAAGAGGTGTCGTTTCTACGGCCAATTACGAAGCCAGGAAATTCGGCATCCATTCCGCCATGCCTTTGCAGACGGCGTACAAACTCTGCCCCCAGGCCATATTTCTTCCGGTGGATTATGAGATGTATGTGGCCGTATCCCGGAAATTCAAAGAAGTCCTGCATGCGGTCAGTCCGATTATGGAAGACGGCGGAATTGATGAGGCTTATCTTGATGTCTCCGCTCTTGCTGAAGATAACGATACCATCATCCGCCGGATCAAGAAGGGGATAAAGGAAAAAACAAATCTGACCTGTTCCATCGGTGTTGCTCCCAACAGGCTTCTGGCAAAGATGGCCTCCGATATGCAAAAACCGGACGGTGTTACGGTCTTGAATGAGGGAAATATCGAAGGCCTGCTTTGGCCGCTGCCCATCCGGAAACTCTACGGAGTAGGCCCGAAAACCGAAGAGGCACTGAAAAAACAGGGCATCGACACTATCGGCAGGCTGGCCGCTCTTTCTCTGGAAGTTCTGGCGGAACGCTTCGGGAATTCTTATGGCCGCTATCTTTTCGATGCAGCCAGAGGCATTGATGACAGCGAACTTACCACCTCCTGGGAACCCAAATCAATGAGCAGGGAGACGACCTTTCAGGATGACGTGGGCGAGTGGCAGACAATCGCCAGAACTCTGGCCGATCTGACCCGCGAAGTAGTGCACGATATGCACGAACGGCAATACAAAGCCAAAACGTTTACAGTAAAAATCAGGTTCGACAATTTCCAGACCCTGACCAGGGCAAAAACTCTTGATGATTATACGGACACTGAAGATATTATCCGGAAGGCGGCTTTTGCCTGCCTCAAACGGATTGAATTAAAAAAGAAGGTAAGGCTTATCGGCATGAGAGCAAATAATCTGCGGAGTGACGGGTAACAGGGGTTGTTGACCGGTACGCGCATTCCCGCAGGGAAGCGCAATCAAAAAAATAAATGCATTCATTGCCGGTAAAAGCCACTGGTTTTTACAAACCGCTCATCTGCTGCGTTGCGCTGCAAACCGCACCGCTCAACCCTTCGGCAAGCTCAGGGCAAGCTCATTGCCCAATACTAGTCATAGTGAGCTTGTCGAACTATGCGCGCCTGGCAGCTAAACGCTTTTGAACAGCCCCTAAAAAGTTTAACTCAATTTGGCGGGCAGAGGCTAAGCAAAAGCGGCCACGGGCATTCGAAGTCCTTTTGATGGGCTTTAACCGATTGATACAGCCTGTATAAATCGGAATTGAAAAAGTATGAATTATTATTTAAATAGTTGATATTATTTGACGAAATTGATAATTTATCAAATACAAAAAACGATTTATTGTGAGATTTCAATATTAATGCGGGGAACAATCCCGCAAAGCGGCGGGTCGAAGACCCGCGGCTCCGTTACGCTAAAAGTTAATTGATTACTTTCTGCCTGGTATGATATAACGGAATACCAAAACAGGAGGCATATTATGGGAAAAACAAAAATAGCAATTACACTAGACACCGAATTTATCGGTGAATTGGATAGGCTGGTCGAAGAAGATTATTTTCAAAATCGCAGCCAGGCAATATGTGATGCTGTGCGTGAAAAACTTGCCCGAATGAAACGCAGTAGGCTATCTATAGAATGCGCAAAACTCGATCCGAAATTTGAAAAAGCTATGGCGGAAGAAGGATTAGCTGAGGATGTGAGCCAATGGCCAGAATATTGAGGGGTGAGATTAGGTGGGCAGATTTAAATCCCGTGCGTGGGCATGAACAGGCGGGCTTGCGCCCCGTGCTCATTGTGAGCCAGGATATTTTTAATGAACGCTCAGGCACAGTCATAGCCGTGGCCATTACAAGCCAGCCGCAAAAAGCTGGATTCCCGTTAACTCTTGAATTGAAGTCTCCCAATTTGCCTAAGAAATCATGGCTTAAAATCAGTCAAATCCGAACACTATCTGTCGAGAGAATTGGTAAGGTTATCGGTAAAGCATCTCTGGAAGAGTTGAATCAGGTCATAGAAGGGTTAAATGAAATAATCGCGTAACCATCCGCTGAACCCGATTGCAGGCCGCTGTATCGCTCCGGCTGATTTTTTCGTCAGGTAGTAAGGAAGGATATGAGTAGTACGAAAGTTGAAGAGTTCAAAGTTGTTGTTCCCGGCGGCCGGGTATTTGCAAAAAGGTGGATGCCTGAGACCGATGCAAAAAAAAGCCAATCATCCTGCTTCACGATTCCTTGGGCAGCGTTGATTTGTGGAACGACTTTCCTTCAAAATTGGCTGAAAGTCTTTCCCGATGTGTTTTGGCCTATGACCGATTGGGATTCGGTAAATCCGATGAGCGAGATTCATTGCCATCCCTGGAGTTTATCGCAGAGAAAGCAACGAATTACTTCCCGGCGATAAAGGAACATTCATCTCTCGGCAGTTATGTTCTTTTTGGCCATAGCGTCGGGGGCGGTATGGCAATCAAAATCGCCTCTCAAGATTCTGATTGCAGGGCTGTGGTAACTGTCTCAGCTCAGGTATTTGTTGAAGACCTCACTATTAAGGGAATACAAAAAGCAAAACAGATGTTTGAGCAGCGGGGACAGATAAAAAGGTTGGTAAAGTGACATGGCAAAAAAGCGACCTGGGTTCTTCATGCATGGACGGATGTGTGGTTGTCACCCGAGTTTAGAGACTGGAGTATAAAATCAGCTATTGAGCATGTGCGGTGCCCGGTTCTCGCAATCCATGGCGATAATGATGAGTATGGCTCTTCAGCATTCCCGAAGTTTATTGCAAAGAACTCCGGTGGGCCGACTGATATGCTGATCATCAAGAACTGTGGTCACATGCCTAATAAAGAAAAACAAAAAGAAGTGATCGGTGCGACACTATCGTTTCTGAGTAATATTGTCTAACATTCCGGAGAGGAATGAGGGAACATTTGATGAGCGCGAATAAATAAAACGATTTTACGATTGCCCAACGAGCGCAATCTACCCGATTGCTGCGCAGCGGCTGATTTTTTCGTAGGCAGTGCCCGAATCTATTCAAATCCGAAAGGAGATTTTTTACAATGGATATTCCACGAATTTTCAATATTACCGAAAGCGCCCACCGCATTCATAACCCGCTGACACCCGAAAAGCTCGCCACTCTCGGCGCAGCGCTGCGTCTGGAAAAGGGGACCCGATTGCTCGACCTTGGCAGCGGCTCGGGTGAGATGCTGTGCACCTGGGCGCGCGATTACGGAGTCATCGGCACCGGCATCGACATGAGCCGGTTGTTCACCGAGCAAGCGAAACTCCGTGCTGCAGAGCTCGGCTTGGCCGATCAAGTCAAGTTCATCCATGGCGATGCCGCGGGCTATGTCTCTGACGAGAAGGTTGGTGTGGCAGCCTGTCTCGGCGCCACCTGGATCGGCGGGGGAGTCAGCGGAACTATCGAGCTTCTGGCGCAGAGCCTCCGCCCCGGAGGGATCATCCTCATTGGCGAGCCCTACTGGCGGCAGTTACCGCCGACTGATGATGTTGCCAAAGGGTGTCTTGCCCACTCCATCTCCGACTTTCTCCTGCTTCCGGAACTTATCGCGTCTTTCGGCCGCCTCGGCTACGACGTTGTGGAAATGGTTTTGGCAGACCAGGACGGCTGGGACAGATACGAGGCAGCCCAGTGGCTCACCATGCGCCGCTGGTTAGACGCCAATCCCGGCGACGAGCTCGCGAAAGATATTCGGGACAAACTGAACTCGGAACCCGAACGCCACGCCGCTTTCACGCGGAAATATCTGGGCTGGGGCGTGTTCGCGCTGATGAGGCGGTGATGAGGAGATTACCGGGCGACTCAGAAAATGGGGAAAAACCAATCATGTCTGACAGCTCATTCAAACCGACGCCGCTTCGCGGTGCTGCTTAATTCGGACGTCAGGCAAACAGAAATAGAAGCGAGTGCGCACATGAGAAAAATGCAGATTAGTAAGGCGTTTACGTTGATCGAATCCGGTCCGGTTGTTCTTGTTACGACAAATGATGGAAAGAAGAAAAATATAATGACCATCTCGTGGAATATGGTGGTGGATTTTACGCCGATGTTCGCCATAACCACCGGGCCGTGGAATTATTCCTTTGCCGCTCTTCGTAAAACGAAAGAGTGTGTAATTGCCATTCCCACTGTTGACCTGCTGAATAAGGTCGTCGGAGTGGGAACATGTTCCGGCGCTGATACAGATAAATTTGAAAAGTTCGGGCTTACCCCCGTGAAGGGGAAGCATGTCCAAGCGCCCTTGATAAAAGAATGCCTGGCGAATATCGAGTGCAAAGTTTTAGACATCGTCAAGAAGCACAATATCGTCGTCCTCGAAGGCGTTGCGGCGTACTTTGATAATTCACGAAAGGAGAAGCGAACTGTTCACGCAGTTGGCGATGGAACGTTCGTAGTGGATGGACGCAAGTTGAATCGAAGGGAAATGATGTTGTCGAAGCTTCCCGCCGGCGTCTAGTTTATGCAGTTCGCCTGATCAGCAGCTCCAGCGGAGCGCTGTACTCCGGCTTTTTTTCGTTCGGTGTCATTTACATATGAAATTAAGTAATCTGGGTTTTGATAAATGGTTTGAATCGCATGCCGCTGAGTTACTTCATGAGAAGCACAGCATTGCCCGCGTATCGGCAGTTGATCGCGGTTCATATCTGATAAGAAATGAATCGGGAGAGGTGCCCGCCGAGCCAACAGGGAAGTTTTCTTACCAAATTGAGAATCGCTCAGATTTGCCGTGTGTTGGAGATTGGGTGACGGCACAATATTACGACAACGACACGGCAGCCGTCATCCATGGGGTATTTCCGCGAAAGACGTTCCTGCGGCGCAAGAGTTCCGGTGTAAATGTAGATTTCCAGATGATTGCAGCCAATGTAGATGCCGCCTTCATCATTCAGTCATGCCATTTTGATTTTAACGCCAATCGTCTTGATAGATACCTGGTCATGGCGGAAGATGGCGGTGTTGAACCGATAGTCATGCTCACAAAGACAGACTTGATTCCCGGAGACGAACTGGAGCACAAACTGGCGATCGCGAGCTCTGCCGCCAAGAATAAGGTGCTCGCCCTCAGCAGCGTCACGGGTAGCGGGTTCGAGGAGCTCCGGCAGGCGCTCTATCCGGGAAGAACGTACTGCCTGCTCGGTTCATCGGGTGTCGGAAAGACGACCATTATCAACCGCCTCATAGGCCGAAAGGCATTCGACACAAAACCGGTCAGCGGTACGGGAGAAGGCACTCATACAACTTCGCGCCGACAACTTATCGTTCTCAGCGAGGGTGCAATGCTGATTGATACTCCGGGAATGCGGGAGCTTGGGCTTATCGGCGCGGGCAATGGAGTTGATACAGGTTTCGAAGACATTATCAGCCTATCCACAAAGTGCCGTTATGCGGATTGCCGCCATGAGCAAGAGCCGGGCTGTGCCGTCCGCGCTGCAGTCGAAAGCGGGGAATTGAGTGAAGAGCGGCGTTCCAATTATCTCAAACTCAGGAAAGAGTCGGAATATTACGAGCTGTCATATTTAGATAAACGGAAAAAAGATAAGACGTTCGGACGATTCATTAAATCGTACAAGAAGCAAATGAAAGATTGAGGCAGAAGTACCTGACAATCTGATCCAACCGACTGTCCGGGGCCGCAGCTGAGCTCTTTGTCCATCGGGCGCACCTCAAATGGAAGTTTTTACTTATCTGAATCATCGGCACAGGTGTTAATTAAGATTTTATGACCGAACAATTATTCAGTTTACATTCCTGGCCGCGCGCTATCCTGCATATTGACGGCGATGCTTTTTTTACTTCTTGTGAAGAAGCCATTCACCCGGAGCTCCAAGGCAAAGCGCTGATTACCGGCGGGGAGCGCGGCATTGTCGCCTGCGCGAGCTACGCGGCAAAAAAGCTGGGCGTCAAGCGCGGTGTGCCGTTGCACGAGGCAAGGAAAATCTGTCCGGGGCTGATTATTCTGCCTTCCGATTATGAAACCTACAGTTTAATTTCCCAAAGGATGTTTGCCATCATGCGCCGCTTCACGCCTGATGTCGAGGAATATTCGATTGACGAGGCTTTTGCCGACATCACCGGCATGCGCCGCGCCCTGCATTCCTCCTACGAGGAAATCGCCGCCAATATGAAAAAAGATATTGAGAGGGAGCTGGGAATTACCGTTTCCGTGGGCTTAAGCATTACCAAGGTGCTGGCGAAAGTCGCCTCCAAATACCAGAAACCGGCGGGAATGACGATCATCAAAGGCCGGGACATTGCCGGTTATCTGCGGGATTTGCCGGCGGAAAAAATCTGGGGCATCGGTTTTGCCACTACCAATTATCTCGCCAAAATGGGAATTCGTTACGCGCTGGAGTTTGCGCAGCTACCGGAAAATACGGTGCGGCAAAAATTCACCAAGCCCGGTGTGGAAATCTGGCGCGAGCTGCGCGGCGAGTCGGTCTATCCCGTGACCAATGAAGAAAAAAGTTCTTACGCTTCCATCAGCAAAACAAAAACTTTTGCGCCTCCCACATCCGATGCCGAATATCTTTTCGCGCAGCTCATGCGCAATATGGAATCGGCCTGCATCAAAGCGCGGCGTTACAATCTTGCTCCCCGCAAAATTGTTGTTTTTCTCAAGAAGAATGATTTTTCCACAACGGGCATCGAGGCTGCTCTTTCGCGACCGTGCTCGACTCCACTCGAATTTACAGGTGTTATCCGCGAGATGTTTTCGGCCTGTTTTAATCCGCAAGAGCAGTATCGCGCCACGGGCGTTGTCCTGCTCGAACTCGCGCCCGATACGAACATCCAATACACTCTTTTCGATGATCCCGTCCGGGCCGAAAAAATAAAGCAAATCTACGAAGCCGCCGATGACCTGGGGCAGAAATTCGGCAAGCACACGCTGCATCTGGGAAGTTCTCATCTCATCGAAAAGCTGGGTAAAGGCCGCCGGGGGACACCGACAGTGCGCGAACAGACGCAGTTAAAGGGTGAAACGAAACGCCGCCATCTGGGATTGCCGCTGATCCACATCAAAACGGTGAGTTAATCCATTTTTAATTGATATTGTTCAGGGAAATAATCAACTGCTGAAAAAAGCAAAAACCCGGCTACTTGCCAATCCCGCGGATAAACGAGAGATAGGCGTCAGATGTCTCTTTCGGTTTTTCCAGCATGGGGGCATGGCCGCAATCTTTGATAATAACCGTCTTATAATTTTTCAATCCTTTTTCAAAAACCGGCACGCTGGAAATATCAAGAATTTTGTCCTGGTCCCCCCAGAGAATCAGCGCGGGCGCCTCGATCTTGGGCAAATCGCTTTCCAGCGAGGTGAAACCGGGGGCCATATCTTTGGCGATTTTTTCATTGAAAGGGCGGTTGGCAAGACCCTGCTTGATAAACATTTTCTTGAAAGGATAAGGGGTGCGCGGTGGATTGACAAAAACGAGTTTCATCAAACGGTCAAAATCATTGCTGTCTTTTAAGAGCAGGGGAGACTCTCCCTTTTCCATTAATTTGACAACCTCGCTTTTTTCCAGGGATTGCACGCCCGCGGCGTCAAACAGGCCGACGCTGAGAACATCATCCGGATAACGAACGGCGTAGGCCCCGGCAAACCAGCCGCCCATGGAATTGCCCACGATATGAAATTTGTTGATCTTAACGGCCTGACGGAATTTATGTAAGCGTTCGATTTGGCTTGCCGCATCATAGCTGGCATTCATCAACTGTGAGCTCTCGCCGTGGCCGGGCAAATCTGGTATCACGACATGATAATTGTTGGTGAAAAAAGCGGCAAAACGCGGCCAGTTGTCTTTATTGGCGCTGTAACCGTGCAGCATTAATATTGTCGTTCCCCGTCCTCCTTCAAGATACACTATTTTATGGTCGTCAATTTTTATTTCTTTTTTGACAAGACCGGCCTTTCCCCTTTCATAATCAATGAAATACCCTGCAATCTTTTCCGGAAACGCAAAGAAAAAGCCGATCGCTACAATTACTATTATTAATAGGGCGGCAAATATCTTCTTCATGATGGTAATCCCCCTGTTTTATTAGAATAGTTACGAAAAAATTTACGGCATATTGTAAACATTGACGCCGGCCGGCGGTTTGAACTGAAAGAGTTTTTCGGAAACGGAACTGTTGATGGTGATGGCGGTAAACATCAGAACAGTCGAATTACCCATGGTGTCGTCAAAACTTATCCGGATAATCTGATAATTGCTTTTGTCAAGGGTCAGCTGGAAATCGTTCAAACCGGAATTTTTTTCGCGCGGTGACAAAATCAATGAATAATTGCCATTTTTATCCGTTTCCTGCGGCGTATAACGGATAATGAAATCATCATTTAATTTACCCAATCCCGCTAAAAATTTAATGAGAACCTTGGATTTAAAAATTAAATCCGATTCCTGTGTATAGACAACCTTTTCTTCAGGCAGGTAAAGCCATGTCTTGCGGGGATTAATAATCAGTTTTTTGGTTTTGGGGCTGGTATAATTCCAGAACATGTTTTTCGGCTTCTTCAGATAAACAATCCCCGCTTCCCTGTCGGTTTTCTGTATTGATTTTACTATTGTTTCCTGAACAAAGCTGGCTTTAAAATCATAAATTTTGTCGTAAGTCTGCTGTAATTTTTCGGTAATTTGTTCGATGGGCGGATTTTTTTCGCCTAAGACAACCGTGGGAGCCATAACAAAAAAAAGAGCCAGAACGGCAAAGATATTTGCCGCGATGAAGCTAATGCTGCTATTTCTTTGCGGTTTTTTTTTCGTTAAAATTAGCGTAAATAATTGTGAAAATATGGCAACTAATGGCACATTTTTTTCAGTGGAGTTCATATCTTTTTCCGCTCTCATCGCTAAGTGGCGATGATTAAAGGGTATATTTATAAGTAATTGTATTTATTGTATTTATGTGTTGCTCAATCCTTAGGCAATGTGGTTCAAAATCGTAACGAATGCGCACTTACATGGCTTGTAAACAGAGTTATCAACAAGGTATTCCACAATCTTGTGGAATACAAAGCCAAGTGCCTGTATCAAAGGGAATTTTTATAATTACTCCTCTTTGCCCCCCTGCTTAGTCCGATATCTTGACACGCCAGCCGAAGGGGTCTTCCTTCAATCCGTACTGGATTTGCAGGATTTCGTTATACAGTTTTTCCGCCACGGGGCCGGTTTTGGAATTATTAATAAAGTAATCCCGGCCGCGATAGTGAATTTGTCCCACCGGTGAAATAATTGCCGCCGTTCCTGTGGCGAACGCTTCCTTAAGTTTTCCGTTGTGGGATGACTCGATGACTTCATGAATCGTTATCGGTCGTTCGGCAACTTTGATTCCCAGGTATTTGGCCAGTCTGATGGCTGAGTTGCGGGTAACTCCCGGCAGAATTGTTCCGGCCAGAGGCGGTGTAACCAATTCATCACCAATCAGGAAGAAGATGTTGCTCGTGCCCACCTCTTCGATATACTTGTTTTCAATGGCATCCAACCATAAAACCTGCGTATAGCCCTTACTGGTGGCAATTCTGGAAGCGTAAAGGCTGGCCGCATAGTTAATAGCCGCCTTGACGTTACCCGTGCCGCCTTTAGTTGCGCGCACATGCTCCTGCGACACATACATCTTTGTGGGAGAAAAGCCCTGCGGATAATAAGCGCCCACCGAACCGACAACGATAAAAAAGAGATACTCACTGGCCGGATGCACGCCGAGAGCCGCCTCGGTGGCAATCATGGTCGGACGGATATATAAGGATGTTCCTGCGCCGTGGGGAACCCAGTCTTTTTCCAGAATAACCAGTTTTTTGATGGCTTCGAAAAATATTTCTTCATCCAGTTGCGGCATGCAGAGCCTTTCCGCCGAAACATTCATTCTTTTAATGTTTTCCGTCGGGCGAAAAAGATAAATTTCACCATGGGGGCCCCGGTAGGCTTTGAGCCCTTCAAAGATTTCCTGACCGTAGTGCAGACACATTGCCGTTGGATCCAGTTTTAAGGGGCGGTAAGGTTCGATAATGGGAGCATACCAGCCCTTGCCCTCCTTATATTTCATGTTGAAAAAATGATCGGTCACTATCTTACCGAAACCGAGCTTCGATTCATCAAGCGGCTTTTGCTTTCTTTTGTGTTCAGGCGCATTCTTAATTCTGATTTTCATATATTCCTCATTCACCTTTCACCGGGCTTACGGATTTGGCAGGTTATGCCTGCCGCAGGAAAAAAACCCGGATATTTAAAAATTTACTATCATTAAACGATCCCGCGATCAAGGCTTCGGTATTGAATTGCCTCCGCAATGTGTGTTGCCGTAATCCGGTTTTCACTTTCAAGGTCGGCAATGGTCCGCCCCACTTTCAGGATACGGTTCATGGCGCGGGCAGAGAGCCCCAGCTTCTCAATTGCCATTTCCATCAGCCGATGGGATTCCTCGTCTATCGGACAAAACTCCCGTGTTTGTTTTTCCGACATACGGGCATTACAAATAATTCCTTTGCGGCCAAAGCGTTTTTCCTGAATCGTTCTGGCTTTAAGAACACGTTCTTTAATTGCCGCGGATGATTCCCCCGTTTCTTTGGCGGATAAAGCACGATACTTAACCGACGGCACCTCGATATGCAAATCAATTCTGTCGAGGAGCGGTCCCGATATTTTGCCCTGATACTGCCTTATCTGCTGAGAACTGCAACGGCAGGCCCGGACGCGGTCGCCGTAATAACCGCAGGGGCAGGGGTTCATTGCCGCCACCAGCATGAAGCGGGCGGGAAAAGTTGCCGTAACGGAAGAACGGGTGATCGTGATGGCGCCTTCCTCCAGCGGCTGACGCAGCGCTTCCAGCGCATTTCTCTTGAATTCCGGCAGCTCATCGAGAAAAAGCACACCCAGATGGGCAAGGCTTATTTCCCCGGGGCGGGGTATCTGTCCGCCGCCGACCAGTCCCGCATCCGATATTGTATGATGCGGTGAACGAAAAGGTCTCGTGGCAATCAGGGTTTTCCTGCCGTTCAGACAGCCGGCCACGGAAAACACTTTTGTTACTTCTATTGCTTCGCTAAAAGAAAGTTCCGGCAAAATAGTCGGCATCCTCTTGGCGAGCATGCTTTTCCCGGAACCGGGAGGACCAATCATGATAATATTATGGCCGCCGGCTGCTGCAATTTCCAGCGCCCGGAGCGCCTGTTTCTGTCCCTTTATTTCGTTGAAATCCACTTCGTAGCGGCGTTGTTCCTGAAAAATTTTATCAATATTCAGTACAAGAGGCTCGATGGCAATGCGGCCGGCGAGAAATTCGACCACAGCGGGCAGTGTTTTGACAGGAAAGACATTGATGCCTTCAACCATGGCTGCTTCGGTCGCGTTATCTTCCGGAACAAAGACAGCCTTGATGCCGATTTCTCTGGCTTTAAATGCCGCCGGCAGCACTCCGCCCACGCTTTTGATGCTGCCATCCAGCGATAATTCACCGATGAACAGGCAGCTTTGCAGATCTTCTTCCCTGATTAATTCCTGGGCCGCCAGAATTCCTACGGCGATGGGCAGATCAAAACCGGTTCCTTCTTTTTTTACATCGGCGGGAGCAAGATTAACCGTGACATGGCTGCGCGGAAAAGAGTAGCCGGAATTTTTTATCGCTGCCTTGATTCTGTCGCGGCTTTCCTTTACGGATGCGTCCGGCAGGCCGACAGTGGAGAATTGCGGTAAACCTTGCGAAATGTCAACTTCTACGGAAACGGGATACGATTCCATGCCGACTATACTCATGCCGGTAACTTTGACAAACATTTTTTTCTCCGGGAAATTTTAGGCTGAAAAATATTAGCTAATCAGAGTATTTATATCAAGTATTTTTCACTACATTATCTGAAAAAGGACATTTTGGACAAAATTTCCGCATTATTTTCGCATAAAAATATTATCACGACTTTGTTGACTCGTTAAATCGCCTGTGCTAGAGTCCCTCAAAATCCCGATTCTAACTTGATTTCATAGTCAATAATGCCATGAAAAAATTATCCCATGTCAGTGAGCAGGGCGATGTGCAAATGGTGGATGTCAGTGCGAAAGATATCTCTTTGCGCGTAGCCAGAGCCGGCGGTTCAATCGAACTTGCCTGCGCAACGCTTGATTTAATCGAAAGCAGTAAAATGGCGAAGGGTAATGTTCTGGCCGCAGCAAAGATTGCCGGGATAATGGCGGCCAAAAAAACAGGAGAGCTTATTCCCCTTTGTCATCCACTGGAATTGACCGGCATTGATGTTGATTTGAAAATTGACCGCGGGACATCACGGATATTGATTGAGGCTGAAGTCAGGACGGTCGGTAAAACCGGTGTGGAAATGGAAGCGCTTACTGCGGTCGGTGTTGCGGCGCTGACCGTATATGATATGTGCAAGGCCGCCGATAAAAATATGGTTATCGGAGATATTATGCTTTTATCCAAGACGGGTGGCCGCAGCGGCTCTTATAGCAGAAAGAAATAATCAGAAAAATATGCCTGTAAATATTTTTAAAATTAAAAGAGCTTTTCTTATTCCGCTAATTGCCGTCACAGCGCTCCTGTTTGTGCTTTTTTTACTGAGTTTGCCGGCCGGGCTTTTATGGGAAAAAATAATCCTGGGCTGCTTCTTTGTTGTTACGCTGGCTATTGCCACTGAGTGCTGCAGAAGGGAAATGATTGTCGGCGAGCAAAGCCTGATAATTAAAAAGTTTTTTCGGCGCAAGGAGTTTTCCTGGGCGGAAATTACCCAGCTGGCAGTTGTCGCCATGGGGAAAAAAGTGTATTTTCTCTTGACGACAACAAAAGGTTTTTATATCTTCTCCAACCTTTTTGCCGATCATGCCCTGCTTGTTCACGCGCTGATGGATAAGCTGGGCGAGGAAAAGGTGGAAGCGGAAGTTAAAAACTATCTGGATTATCCGGTCGAGCGGTTCTCGCTGATAATTATGAGCTGGATTGCGGCTCTGGTAATTTTAGTCATAATAATTGTAAAATTGTCCGGTAATTGATTTTATCATCATTGAGCTTGCTGCTTTCTCCTGCAGCAAAAAAGGATTGCGGAAAATGGGTTCGAAAAAGAATAATACGTCCGTCGTAATTGATGTCAAAGAAACACCCTATGCAGCAGTCGAAGAAATAATGGAAAAAAAGCTGGAAGATATCGCCACGGTTCTGGGTGCTTCGGGCGGCCGCAAAAGCAAACTGCATGAAGAAGTTATGACCATGGTGGAAAAGGGTCTTTTTAAAATTGCTCTCAGGCGATCCAATTATATCAAAAGCGCGGCCGCCGCTTTTCTGGGTATCAGCCGCAACACCTTTACTGATAAAATGGGCAAACTGGGTATTAATTGTGAGAAAATAAAGTAGTTATGCCAGAAAATTGCCGTTCGTTAGTGTCGGAAAAGCTTAAGTAAGTTCTGAAAATTCCCTGCTGATTTCTAAAAAAATTTTGCGATATTGCCGGCGAAGCTGAGAAAATAGTTTGCCAATAGCGAAGTCCTGTCTTGTCAGATAAAGATAAATGGCGAAAAATATTGACGTCCAGCTTGTTGCGGGAACGCCGCCTTTGTTGAAAGCTCAGACAAGCTGTTCGGCAGGTTTTTGCCCCGGTTCAGCAAAAATTAATTTGACAAAAAAAAGGTTTGAAAGTAAGCATACGGCAACCGATAGCCGATAGTTGACGGGAAACCTATGAAACAGCTTTTTAAACCGGAAGATATTGAACGCAAAGTCATCCTGATACTGAAGATACTGCACGAAAGCCGGGAGCCGCTCGGTGCCCGGGTTATCGCCCGCAAGATGGCGGAACGCGGCGTACAATTGAGCGAAAGAACAGTGCGTTATCACCTCAAAATAATGGATGAGCGGGGACTGACTCGCCTGGTGGGAAGACGTGACGGCCGCATGGTGACTAAGCAGGGTCAAAGTGAAATTGGCGATGCGCGGGTGCAGGATAAAATCGGGCTCTGCATTTCCCGTATTGATTTGCTGGCTTTTAAGACCACTTTCGATCCCGTAAAAAAACAGGGAATGGTGCCGGTCAATATATCATTTTTCCCGAAGAATCAGTTTTCCCGGGCGCTGGCGGCTATGAAACCGGCTTTCCGGAAGAAAATGAACGTCAGCGACCGGATAGCCGTGGCCAAAGAAGGAGAAAAACTGGGCGATGTGATTGTACCGCAGGGTAAAGTCGGTCTGGCGACTGTTTGCAGTATTTTAATCAATGGCGTTCTGTTAAAGCATGGGATTCCCATTGATTCGAAGTTTGGCGGCATTTTGCAAATCAAGAACAGAGTTCCCTTACGCTTTGTCGAGCTTATCTACTATTCCGGCTCGTCACTTGATCCTTCAGAAATTTTCATCCGCGGCAAAATGACTTCCGTCAGTCAGGCAGTGGAACAAGGTGAAGGAAAGATTCTGGCTAATTTTCGTGAAATACCGGCCGTCAGCATCAGCCTGGTGGAAAAAATAATGGTGCAAATGCAGGATGTTGGCATTAACGGTGTTCTTTCCATCGGCGGCATCGGCAGCCCGATTTGTCAGACAATGGTTGATGTGAACAAAGCCGGCGTGATTCTCCTGGGTGGCCTGAATCCCGTTGCCTGTGCCCACGAGGCGGGTATCGAAGCGGACAATCTGGCGATGACCGCTGTGATGGAATTTCAGGAGATGATTGGCATAGAAGAGCTTTAAAATATTGCTGCAATCTCATGTGTGAATTCATGCATGAAACAAATAATTATTTCAGGAGGAAGGAAAACGATGTCAGTAATTAAAGATGTTATTCAGAAAGTAAAACAAATGGATCCCGATCAGCGTGAATTCCATCAGGCTGTGGAAGAAGTGATGGGAACTCTGGAACCGACAACAAAAAAACATCCGGAATTCGTCAAGGCCAATATCTACGAACGCATTGTGGAGCCGGAAAGAACCATAATGTTCCGTGTTCCCTGGGTGGATGATAAAGGAAACGTCAAAGTTAACAGAGGTTTCCGTGTTCAATTTAATAATGCCATCGGTCCTTTTAAAGGCGGTTTGCGCCTGCATCCTTCCGTGAATCTGGGAATCATCAAGTTCCTTGGTTTTGAGCAGATATTTAAAAATGCCTTGACCACTCTGCCGATGGGCGGCGCCAAAGGCGGCTCCGATTTCGATCCCAAAGGAAAATCGGATGGTGAAGTCATGCGTTTTTGTCAGTCCTTTATGCGCGAGCTGTTTCGTTACATCGGCGATGATACGGATGTTCCCGCGGGCGATATCGGTGTCGGCGGCCGGGAAATCGGCTATCTTTATGGCTATTACAAGAAGATTCGTAATGAACACACCGGTGTTCTTACCGGCAAAGGAATGTCCTACGGCGGGAGCCTGATTCGTCCCGAAGCAACCGGTTACGGCACCAGCTACTTTGCCGCAGAAATGCTGGCGACGCGCGGCCTTGATTTCAGGGGGAAGATTGTTGCCATCAGCGGTTCGGGTAATGTCGCCCAGTATGCTGTGGAAAAAGTCAATCAACTGGGCGGCAAGGTCATTTCTCTTTGCGATTCCAGTGCTACCGTCATTGACGAAAAAGGCATTGATGCCAAGAAGTGTGAATATGTTCTCGACCTGAAAAATGTCAGGCGCGGCCGGATAACGGAATACGCCGATAAGTATAAAACAGTTTGTTACGAAGGCAAAAACGTCTGGGATGTAATTCGTGAACAGGGCATTAAAGTGGATATCGCTTTGCCGTGCGCTACGCAAAACGAGCTGGACGGCAAGAACGCAGCCGCTCTCTTGAAAAACGGCTGCATCTGCGTTGCGGAAGGGGCCAATATGCCTTCCACCCCCGAAGCAATCAAGATTTTCCAGGATAAGAAAATCCTCTACGGTCCCGGCAAGGCGGCCAATGCCGGCGGCGTGGCAACATCCGGTCTGGAAATGAGCCAGAACAGCCTGAGGCTTTCCTGGACTCGCGAAGAAGTGGATAACCGCCTGCTTCTCATCATGAAGAGCATTCATAAGAACTGCGCCGATACCGCGGAAGCTTACGGTAAAAAAGGCGATTACGTGACAGGCGCCAATATTGCCGGTTTCACCAAAGTTGCCAACGCTATGCTGGCTTACGGTGTCGTTTAAGAAAACAAAAGAGCAGGGAGGCGATATGGATTTTGTGCCGAAAGCCCGGGAAAGAATATGTCAACTGCTCAATCGCGGTGTGGACATTCCCAATCCGGAAACAATAGATATCGGGTCTGAAGTCAATATTGAACAGATCGCCGCAAAGGATGTAAAAATATATCCGGGATGCCGCCTTTACGGCGGCAAAACGGTCATCTCTGCGGGATGCCGGCTGGGCCATGAGGCGCCGGTGACGATTGAAGACTGCCAGCTGGGAGAAAAAGTTGAGCTCAAGGGCGGTTTTTTCTCCGGTTCGGTTTTTCTCGAAAAGGCGAATATGGGCATGGGCGCACATGTGCGGGAAGCGTCAATTCTCGAAGAGCAAGCCTCCGGCGCCCACTGTGTGGGATTAAAACAAACCATCCTTTTTCCGTTTGTCACACTGGGCAGTTTAATAAACTTCTGTGATTGTCTGATGTCCGGCGGCACCAGCCGCCAGAATCACAGCGAGGTCGGCAGTTCCTATATTCATTTCAACTTTACACCGGACGCCGATAAAACAACTCCATCCCTGCTGGGCGATGTTCCCCGGGGCGTGATGTTGAACCAGCCGCCGATTTTTCTGGGCGGTCAGGGAGGTATTATCGGTCCTGTACGATTAGGTTATGGCAATGTTGTGGCGGCGGGATCCATTTTGCGGCATGATTATCCGGAAGACAATAAGCTGATTTGCGAAACGGGTAATGCCGGAAATATCAAGAATTATGTCAAGACGCTTTACCCCAATATCGGGCGGGTGGTGGAAAATAACATCATTTATCTGGCCAATCTGACGGCACTGGAGGCCTGGTATACTGACATCAGAAAGCCATTTATGGAAAGCCGGCCTTTGGGCAATCTTATTTATGCCGGCGCAATGGAAAAGCTTTCTCTTGCAAAGAAGGAACGCAGCAAAAGATTAAAAGCGCTGGCGGAAAAAGCCTCTGCATCGGGCAGGAGAGAACTTCAGGAACAGATGGCTTTTATTGAAGGAATATTTGTCGGCAGGTTTGCGGCGGAATCTCCGGATGTTAAAAAATACCGCGATGCATTTCTGCAGGGATTCGCCAAAGCCGCAGGTCGCAGCAAGGATGATTATATCGAGACAATCCAGGGCCTGCCTGCGGCTGTTTCGGTAAAAGGCGTCAAGTGGTTGGCCTCTTTGGTGGATGATATCTGTAATAAGGTCCGGAAGGTGATGCCTTCTGTGTATCAGGGGAAACGTTGATGGGTAAGATATTCGGCACTGATGGAATACGGGGAGCGGCCAATCGCTATCCGATGAATGCCGAGATTGCCTTTGGCGTCGGGCAATCCATTGCTTACCTGTTCAAAAAAAACAAACACCGCGCCCACGTTATTATCGGTAAGGATACGCGAATTTCCGGTTACATGCTGGAAAGTTCACTGGAAGCGGGCATTACCTCGATGGGCGGATACGCCTATCTGGTGGGTGTGCTGACGACGCCGGGGATTGCCTTTATTACTCAAAGCATGCGGGCGGATGCCGGTATTGTGATATCCGCATCACATAATTACTTTGAGGATAACGGACTGAAAATATTCGGCAGAGACGGTTTTAAGCTGAGCGACGCCGAGGAAGAGCAAATTGAAGATTTAATTCTTAATAATAAGTTGTCGGAACTTCTGCCGACAGCTGGCGGCATGGGCAAAGCCACGCGGATTGACGATGTTCATGGACGCTACATTGTCTTTCTGAAAAACACCTTTCCCCGCAATTTATCCATGGAGGGCATGAAGATTGTTCTGGATACCGCCCATGGTGCGGCCTATAAAGTGGCGCCCGCAGCTTTTTTTGAACTCGGCGCCGAAGTGGAAGTCATTCATAATACGCCGGACGGGGTTAATATCAACGATCAATGCGGCTCTCAACATACGGAATCACTGCGCAAAAAAGTGGTGGAAACCGGCGCAGCAATCGGCCTGGCATTCGATGGTGACGGCGATCGCCTGATTGCCGTTGATGAAAAGGGCAAAGAGATTACAGGAGACCAGCTTCTCATAATCTGTGCTAATATGTTGAAAAAAGAAGGCCGGATGAAAAACGATTTTCTTGTGACGACGGTGATGAGCAATCTGGGTTTGCGGCTGGCCTGCAAAAAATACGGATTCCGGCATCATGCCTCGCCGGTCGGCGACCGCTACGTTCTGGAAGACATGCTGCGGCTGGGCGCGGTAATCGGTGGCGAAGATTCGGGGCACATGATTTTTCTCGATCATCATACAACCGGCGACGGTATCCTGGCGGCCATGCAACTTGTTGCTGCAATGGCGCAGTCAGGCAAGCCTCTTTCGGAACTGGCGTGCCAGATGGAAATATTTCCGCAGAAACTGATTAATGTTCCCGTGGCTTGCAGACCGGAAATTGTCTCGCTTGGCAAAGTTGCGGCGGCGGTAAAGCAGGCCGAACGCGAACTGGCAGATGAAGGCCGCGTGCTGGTTCGCTATTCCGGAACGGAAAATGTCTGCCGCGTTATGGTGGAAGCCCCCAGTAATGAACTGGCGCAAAAACATTGCCAGAACATCGCTGATGCTGTGAAAAGTGAAATAGGAAAATTTTGAGGAGAAAGAATATGGGAATTACCGTTTATGTAACAAGGGATTTCGCCCACATGAGTGAGGTGGCGGCAGAAATTGTCATCAAAGAAACAAGCGCGACAATAAAGAAAAAAAGGCAAGCCGTTTTGGGGCTGGCCACCGGCAACTCGCCTACCGGCCTTTATAAACATTTTGCCCGCGCGGCCAACGGAGGAAAATTTGATTCCGGACGCATTCGCAGCTTCAATCTTGACGAATATGTCGGCCTGCCCGGCGATAATGTTCAGCAGCGGGTTATTCATCCGGAAAGTTACTCTTATTTTATGATTCAGGAACTGTTCAGCCTGCTTAAACGAAAATTTATTGAAACCCGCGTTCCCTACGGTTCGCTGATTGATCAGAAGCTGCTTAAAAAAGAGCTGGCCGGAAATAAACAGGATTGGGAAGCCAGAGGAACCGATGCCGGTAAATCCATCGCCATCAAAGCCAATCCGGCATCGCCATATCTGGCTTGGATTAAAAAAGAAATACTGGACGGTTATGCCCGGAAAATCAAGGCGGCGGGCGGCATTGACCTGCAGGTTATCGGTGTCGGCGGACGCGGCCATGTCGCCTTCCATGAATCGGGGATTCCTTTTAAGGGAAGTTCTGTTCTTCTTGTCAAGCTGGATGATAATACTATCGCCAACGCCGTTAAAGACGGTCATTTTAAGAAAGTATCCGATTCACCGCAATATGCCATCAGCATGGGTGCTGAACTGGTCTATCAGGCGCGGACGGTTGTTCTGGTTGCCAACGGCGAGAGAAAAGTGGAATCAGTGACGCGATCTCTGCTGGAAGATGCGACTCCGGAAATTCCGATATCTTACGGCCAGAAATACGCAAAACAGGGAGGCAATCTGATTTATGTGCTCGATGCCGTTGCCGCCCGCGGACTGCTGGAAAACAAAAGGAAACTGCAGGATAAAAAAATTGTCATCAAAAATCTTGCTTAATTATCGCTGGCGCGGTTTTAGCACGGCGGGGAAAAGGTTTTCGTTGTGAAGAGCACAAAATTCATTTTTGTTACCGGCGGGGTGCTTTCTTCCCTGGGCAAGGGTTTGGCGGCGGCGGCGATATCGGCTCTGCTGGAAGCCCGCGGTCTCAAGGTAACCAATCAAAAACTGGATCCCTATATTAATGTAGATCCCGGAACGATGAGTCCCTTTCAGCACGGCGAAGTTTTCGTTACGGATGACGGAGCGGAAACGGATCTGGATTTGGGTCATTATGAAAGATTCTGTTCGACAGGCATGTCCCGGGGCAATAATCTGACAACAGGCCAGGTCTACTTCTCCGTTATTACTAAAGAGCGGCATGGCGATTATCTGGGCAAAACGGTGCAGGTCATTCCGCACATTACCAATGAGATAAAAGATTTTATTTCCAAAACTGCAGCAGGTTACGATGTTTCCATTGTCGAAATCGGCGGTACGGTGGGCGATATCGAAAGCCTGCCCTTTCTGGAAGCGATTCGTCAGTTCCGCAACGAGGTGGGCAAACAAAACGCGATTTTCATTCATCTGACCTGGGTTCCGCTCATCAAAACGGCGGGCGAAGTCAAAACAAAGCCGACTCAGCATAGTGTCAAGGCTCTGCGGGAAATCGGCATTCAGCCGGATATTCTGCTTTGCCGCACGGAAAATTTTCTTTCCGATGAAATCAAGGGTAAAATTTCTCTTTTCTGTAATGTGGAAGTCGCCGCTGTTTTCACGGCGAAAGATGTTTCGTGCATCTATGAAGTGCCGCTGGTGTTCCACCGGGAAGGCCTTGACGCCAAGATAGTTGATTTGCTCAATATCTGGACGGGACAGCCGCACCTGGAAGCATGGCAGGATGTCGTCGCCAAATTTACGAAACCGGAAAAGGAAGCCACAATCGGCATTGTCGGCAAATATGTCAATCTGACTGATTCCTACAAGAGCCTCAACGAGGCGCTGGTGCATGGCGGCATCGCCAACGACTGCCGGGTGAAACTGCAATTCATCGATGCGGAAAAAATCGAAGAGGAAGGGACTGCCAAATATCTGAAAAACATTGATGCGATTCTGGTGCCGGGGGGATTCGGCAATCGGGGCATTGAAGGAATGATTCTGGCCGCTCGGTACGCGCGGGAAAAGAACATTCCGTATTTCGGCATTTGTCTGGGGATGCAGATGGCGGTTGTTGAATACGCCCGCCATGTCTGCGGTATGGCCGGCGCGAACAGCTCGGAGTTCGATCCGGAAACGGATTATCCGGTGATTGATTTGTTGCCCGAACAGAGGCACATCAAAGACATGGGTGCATCGATGCGCCTGGGCGCCTATCCCTGTCGGGTGGAGAAAGATTCATTTGCTCTGGACGCTTACGGTTGCCGGGAAATATCGGAGCGCCACCGCCACCGCTATGAATTTAACAACGATTTCAAAAAGGCTTTATTGGATAAGGGATTGCGGATAACGGGAAGCTCACCGGACGGAAAACTCGCGGAAATAGTTGAAATTAAAAATCATCCCTGGTTTCTGGGTTGCCAGTTTCATCCGGAATTCAAATCGCGGCCGACCAAACCGCATCCGCTTTTCAGTAAATTCATCGCAGCGGCAATTGCCGGCAGCGCGAATAAATAAAACAGTTTAAGCAGACTTCAGGACATGCTTCATTAAAAGGAGAAAAATATGGGAAAATTATTTGGAACTGACGGAATAAGAGGCGTGGCCAATGAATATCCGATGACCGCCGATCTGGCGCTGAATGTCGGCAAAGCCACAGCGCATTTTTTCAAACGCAAGGGTCATCATCCCCGGATCATTATCGGCAAGGATACCCGCATCTCCGGGTACATGATTGAAAACGCGCTGGTCTCCGGTCTGTGCTCGATGGGTGTGGATGCAATCATGGTCGGCGTCATGCCGACACCGGGCATTGCCTTTCTGACTCAGAGTATGCGGGTGGATGCCGGCATTGTCATTTCCGCTTCCCACAATCCCTATCAGGATAACGGCATTAAGATATTTTCCAATGACGGTTACAAGCTCCCCGATGAAACGGAACTGGCAATTGAAGATTTGATACTCAAGGACGGCATGAAAAAACTGCATCCGTCACCGCAGGAACTCGGCAAGGCTTTCCGGATTGAAGGCGCCATTGACCGCTATATCGTTTTCCTGAAAAGCGTTTTCCCGAAAGAGCTGACGCTGGAGGGCATGAATATTGAACTTGACTGCGCCAACGGCGCCACCTATCGCGTTGCCCCGCAGACTTTTATGGAGCTGGGCGCCAATGTCACCGCCCGTTTCGATCAGCCCAACGGAACAAATATCAACGACAATTGCGGTTCGCAGCATACCGACATGCTGGTGGAAAAGCTTTTAAAGAGAAAAGCCGATGTCGGTTTTGCCTTTGACGGCGACGGCGACCGGCTGATTGCCGTGGACGAAAAGGGCAATGTCCTGACCGGCGACCAGATTATCGCTGTCTGCGCCAAACACATGAAGGCCAAAGGCAAGCTGACCAATAATCTTGTCGTGGCGACGGTGATGAGCAATCTCGGTTTGCGCCAGGCGATGAAACCACTGGGGATCGATATTACCACAACAAAAGTCGGCGACCGCTATGTCCTCGAAGAAATGAAAGCCAAAGGCGCGGCCATCGGCGGCGAGGAATCCGGACATATTATTTTCCTGCAGGATCATACCACCGGTGACGGCATTCTTTCGGCTATTCAATTGCTGATTGTCATGAAGGAACAAAATAAGCCTCTGTCCGAACTGGCGAAAGTAATGAAAGTATTTCCGCAGAAGATGATCAATATTGATGTAAAAGCAAAACCGGAAATCAATACTCTGCCAGCCGTTGTCAAGGCTATCGCGGATGTGGAAAAAATTCTGCAGGACAAGGGCCGGGTGCTGGTGCGCTATTCGGGAACGCAGAACATGTGCCGCGTCATGGTCGAAGGGCCGACGAACGAGGAAACCGAAAAATACTGCCGCCAGATAGCGGACGTCGTGACAAAAACAATCGGATAAATGATGTCAATTTATCGGGACAAAACAAGCTTGCCTTGTCCAGATAAAATTTTTCAGCAAACACGGCTTTCCCTGTTTGCTGTCGGACAGCTTATTAAATGTTGCCGTCGGGTATAGCCTCGTGGGCTTTTCTGCCGTGAACCCTCTCGTAAGCCCGACAGAAAGGACATAAACTGCTTTCGATTGTTTTGACGAATTGGAAAACGATGCCCTTTTGTTTTTTGCGGGCATAACGGCAGACCGTGCAGTTTTCACAAACTCTGGCCATCTTTAAATCATTTGCTCTAATTGATTTTTCCGGCATAAATGGCATATTCTCCTGACTCGCTTTTGCCTGCTATTTGCGCAGATTATATTTTATCATTTTCAACTGCAACCCTTTGCGGCTTAGACCCAGTTCTTTGGCCGCTTTGGTGACATTACCGCCTGATTCTTCCAGGCATCTGATAATCATCTGCCGTTCGACATTTTCCATCTGGTTGCGGACGACATCCTTCAGCGGTTTGCCGTCTTCCGTTACTGCGTCAGTCTGTGCGGTCATGCTTGATTTGAGCTCTTCCGGCAATTCGGCTACGGTTATGACATTACTTTTAGCCATCAGCATTATTCGCTCCAGCAGATTTTCCAGCTCGCGGATGTTACCGGGCCACTGATAAGACAGGAAAAGACGCAGTACCTCTTCATCGGTGCCCGTTATTTTCAGCCCCAGTTTTTTGTTGATCTTATCAATGAAGTAATCGACGAAGGAAGGTATGTCTTCCTGGCGATCCCGCAGCGGCGGCATAACCAGCGGAAAGACATTGAGCCGATAATATAAATCTTCCCGGAATCTGCCGTCACGTACATCCTGTTGCAGATTTTTATTGGTGGCGGCGATAATCCGCACATCAACCTTGATTGTCTTGAGCCCGCCTACTCTTTCAAATTCCTGTTCCTGAATGACGCGCAGCAGTTTTACCTGCATATCGCGCGGGATTTCGCCGACTTCGTCGAGAAACAGAGTTCCTTTGTGCGCCAGCTCGAATTTACCGGGCTTGGTGATGGAGGCTCCCGTGAAGGCTCCCTTTTCATAACCGAAAAGTTCGCTCTCCATCAGTGTTTCGGCAATCGCCGCACAGTTAATTTTGATTAACGGATTATTTTTCCGCGGCGAATTAAAGTGAATTGCCTCGGCCACCACTTCCTTGCCGGTGCCTGTTTCACCGGTAATCAAGACGGTTGTTGTTGAGGGAGAGACACGTTTGACGGCGTCGAATATTTCCAACATTTTTTTGCTGTTGCCGACGATGCCGCCGCGATCAATCTCGTCAGGGGGCAGAATCAATTCACTTTCGTTGAGGGTGCGTGTTTTTATCGCCTTGGCAATGATATTTTTCAGATCAGCAAGTTCAAAAGGCTTCATGATATAATCCAGCGCACCTTTTTTTAAGGCTTCCACGGCGGTGGCAACCGTACCGTGGGCGGTAATCATAATAACTGGAATTTTGGGATATTTGTTTGTGATGTGGTCGAGCAGCTCCATGCCGTTAATGCTGGGCATTTTTAAATCGGTGATGACGACGGATACCGGCTTGGCCTGCAATATTTGAATTGCTTCCCGGCCGTCGGCGGCAGCTGTAACTTCAAAGCCCTCTTTCTTGAGCATGGCCGAAAGAACAAGCCGCATATTCAGTTCATCATCGACTATCAGGATTTTGTTCATGATCTCTCAATATTATGCTTTGCCTATTAAATCAAGCCGGATGATGGGTATCAACCGGAAGCATTGAAACGGATGAAAAATACGGTACCCTGGGACGGAATGGACTTGACCCGAATCATTCCGCCGTGTTCCTTGATTATCTTCCGGCAGATGGCCAGACCCAGGCCGACGCCTCTTTCCTTTGTTGTATAAAACGGCTTAAAAATATTTTTTATCTGTTCATCGTTCATTCCCTGTCCGGTATCACGGATGGTTATGCCGACAGCCCGGCCGGCGTTCGACTCTATCCTGGCCGTGCGAAAAGTCAGCGAGCCGCCCTGTGGCATGGCTTCAATGGCGTTGAGGGCTATATTTAATATCACCTGGATCATCTGTTCTTCGTCGATATCCACCAGCGGGATGTCGTCATGCAGTTCCTTTTCTATTTTCAAGACGCTGGTGAGATGATTGACCGCAATAATGGAAATCGCTTTTTCGATTATGGGATTGACGCTCTGAAGGCGAATATTCAGCTTTTGCGGCCGCGCGTAATTGAGAAATTTGTTGACGACGGAATTAAGTCTGTTTACTTCTTCGATTATGACATTAAGCAGTTTTTTGTGTTCTTCGGATACTGCTTCTCCTTCCAGGTATTGAGCTGCTCCCTTTATCGAGCCCAGCGGATTGCGGATTTCGTGAGCGAGGACCGGAGCCATCTCCGCCAGCAGCAGGGTTTTTTCTCTTTCCAGCTTTTCATCAAACTCATAAAGCGAAGTAAAAACATCCTGGCTGGCCGGATAAAAGAAGCTGAAGATTTTTTTCAGAATCATCTTCAGCGGGCTCAACGAAATGACAATCAGCAGGGACGCCATCACCACGATAGTGAAGGAGGGCAGCGGGCCGTCACTGAAAAAAACGGCGACCAGATAGAATATTATTGTTCCGGCCAGAGTGCTCACCATAATTATCAGGGCGCGGGCCAGAAAATCGTGGAATTCATGGAGCTGAGGATAGGCGATAATCAACAGAAGGAAATAAAGCAACGCGGCGATAATGAGGCCGGAGACGGCGGGAAAGGAAAAGCCGAAATAACTCAAAACATCAAAACTGCTCAGGAGCGCCGCCAGAGGGCAGACATAAATAAGGTAGCCCAGGCGTTTTTTTTCCGTACTGGGCGGAAGTTTTTTTATATAAATCAACAATGCCAGATAGCTCAAACCGAGAAGGCAATAAACGTAAATCAGTAAAGCTTCCTCGAAATATGGCCAGCGGGGCAGTGCGGTAAAAAGAGAAATGCCGCCGATGATGCTGAGAAAAACAAAGAAAAAAACAAGCCCGCGGGAAATAAAAGTTTTCTTTTGCGTAAGCTGGCGCGTAAACCACAAAGTCAGCGGCGCTATCGCCAGCATTCCCAGATACTCAATAGTTTTCCAGAAACCGGCGGCAAATATGCTCTGGAAAAAAATGCCGGTTTGTGAAAGAAAGACGGCGGCGCAAAGCGCAACAAAAGATGTCAGCAGCTTATCTTTTCTGCCGGTAATGATTAAGGAAATTGCAATGATGAAACTTGCAGCCGCCAGTGTAAAGGAGTCCATGTAATTACTTTATAATGCCTTTCCGGAAAAAGCTAACAAAAATTTGCCGGAAAAATTAACCTGAATTGTCAACAAACATTTCTTTCCTGCACTGAAAACAAGAAATTTATTCAGACGTATTTTGCCAGAGGAGTTTTTTCTCTTATCATACGGTTATTTACGTTAATTGTTGACAACTTTTCTTTCTCTGATAAGCTTACACGCATTATAATATAATGAGGAATGAAAAATGATTTCTGTGGAAGAAGCGTCAAAAACAATCCTGATGAATTTCCGGAAACTTGGTCGGGAAAAGGTTGCTATTATTGATGCGCTGGCGCGTGTGGCAGGCGAAGATGTTTATGCGGCGTATGATATTCCCGGTGCAGCCAATTCCGCCATGGATGGCTATGCCGTTCGTCACCGGGATACCGCCGGCGCGAACAGGCGGAATCCCGTCAGCTTGAAAATAGTGGAACATATACCGGCAGGCCATGTGCCGCAAAAAAAAATCCGCAGAGGTGAAGCCGCCAGAATTATGACAGGCGGCCTTATTCCTGCCGGCGCTGATGCCGTTATCCGCCAGGAAGATACAAAAGCCGCCGGGACGGATGTACTGGTCATTGCTGAAATTGCCGCAGGCAAGGATATCCGGTTTGCCGGCGAGGATGTGCAAAATGGCAGTCTCGTAATTTCTCAGGGGACTTTTATCAAGCCTGCGGTAATCGGTATGTTGGCCGCTCTGGGCCGCACGCAAATCAGTGTTTATCGGAGGCCGCGAGTGGCGATTATTGCCACGGGAGATGAGCTTGTTGCCGTTACCCGAAAGCCGCCTGCCGGCAAAATAATTAACAGCAACAGTTATGCACTATCCGCTCAGGTGCTGGCCTGCGGCGGCATGCCGCTAATGCTGGGAATAGCCCGCGACAGGAAAAAAGATTTACAAAGACTATTTAAATCGGCCACGGCAAGCGCTGACCTGATAATTTCATCAGGCGGTGTTTCCGTAGGCGATTTTGATTTCGTGAAAACCGTAATGAAAGAAGGTGGCAATAGTCTGCATTTCTGGCGGGTGGCGATGAAACCGGGCAAACCGCTGGCTTTCGGAGAAATTGAAGGTGTGCCGGTGCTCGGCCTGCCGGGCAATCCGGTTTCTACGATGGTTTCCTTTGAGCAGTTTGTCCGTCCCTGCCTTTTAAAAATGCAGGGGCATGAAAATTTATTCCGTCCGCTGATTAAGGCTGTTTTGATGGAAGAAATCAGGAAAAAGGCTGGTGCCAGGCATTTTATCAGGGCGATTGTGAAAAAAGAAAAAAACAAATATTTTGTGAGCAGCACCGGCGGTCAGGGCTCCGGTATTTTAAGCTCAATGGTTTTAGCCAATGCTTTGATTGTGCTTGCGGAAAATGCAACTAAAGTTAAAAAGGGAAGTCTGGTTGATGTCCAACTGCTCGCTGATTGACGAATTATTGCTCCGGCAAT
This sequence comes from Deltaproteobacteria bacterium, assembly GCA_022703375.1. Taxonomy (GTDB): domain Bacteria; phylum Desulfobacterota; class Syntrophia; order Syntrophales; family Smithellaceae; genus JAKLDS01. The sequence continues at coordinate 58,947 of JAKLDS010000007.1, forward strand.
TAGACATGCTAATTGTTTTTACGACGGATGGCGGAAACAGAGCCGGAAATATTTTGGAATAAATTTAAGGCTTGCTTCAGTCGCTTCCAAAACTCATCCGCCCACGGGCGGACTCAGACTCTTGGAATCGCTGATCTTCCGCTTCGCCTGTATTTATTTGCCAAAATATTCCCTGATTGGCTCTGTTTCCGTCATCCGTCATTTCTCATTTTTTTGATAAGTATATTCGTTTTAATTATTTAATTGCCGGTGTAATAGTAAGCGATTGCCGGAAAATCAGAAAATCAAAAGGGAACAACAAATGAAGTATACGAAAACACAGCTCAGCCACGGATACGCCAATCACATACTGAACATTGATTTAGAGGAAAGCGTTGTATATATTCAGCCGCTGGATTCCGGTATCAGAGATTATTTTATCGGCGGCCGGGGGTTGGGGCTCTATCTGCTGCATCAGGGAATTAAGGCCGGGACAACGGCTTACAGCCCGGAAAATCCGCTGATTTTTGCACCGGGGCCGCTCTCCGGCATCCCGCAATTTCCGGGAACCAGCAAGTGCATGGCCGTTTCCCTTTCGCCGCTGACTGGTATTCCGGGTGTTTCCAATTTTGGCGGTCATTTCGGCGCATATCTGAAATACGCCGGATTTGATGCTCTGGAAATAACTGGTATTGCACGGCAAGACACCATGATTGTTATTGACAGCTTCCGCGGTGAAATATCAATCGTTCCTGCCCCGGCTGTTGAACAGGTTTTTGATTTGGAGAAGGTTATCATTGAGCGATTTGTTGAAGCCGGTTACGAAAAGAAGGATATCGTTTTTCTTACAACAGGCCTTGGCGCGGCTCACACCACCTACGGCTGTATTAACAGCCACTATTTCGATGCCACCAAACCGGTGGACGGGACGAAAGGTATTTTCCGGACCAAGCAGGCCGGCCGCACCGGTCTGGGCTCCGTTATGTCGCATAAAAAAATCCGCGCAGTTGTCGTGCTGGCGCAGTATCCTCATGGAGAAAATCCCTATGGCGCGGCAGACTGGGATATGGTGAAACAAGCGGGATTAAAGCTCCACAGGATAGTCAAAGAAGTTGATCCTCAATCGCTCAAGATGTATCGCAAGGGCTCGGCGGGGTTGATTGCCTTCATGAATAAGGATAACTATCAATCTCTGCCGGTGAAAAATTACCAGTTAGGCTCCGACCCGCAGGCCGATAAAATCTGCGGCAAGTTTTACGCCGAGCACCTTTTCGACCACCGCGGCATGGATGGCTGTTTT
>JAKLDS010000070.1 GCA_022703375.1 Deltaproteobacteria bacterium
GTTGTGAGTATCGCTATTCCGTAACCATTGAGCTCTTTAGGAATGCTGTCGCTGGTAACATATACTCTGCACCCCGGCTTGCTGACTCTCTTAATGCCCGTGATTACCGAGCGTTTATTATCCGGATATTTGAGGGTTATTTTTATCAGCGAATGCCCCTTTTCATCTTTAATGTTATCAAAATTGCTTATATAACCAGATTTTTTCAGCGCCTTGGCAATATTTAAACTAATCTGCGACATATGGACGTTAACACTTTTAAAACGTGCCTTATTAGCGTTCCTTATTCTGGTCAGCATATCGGCAACAGGATCACTCATCCCCATTCTGCTCTCTCCTTAAATTACCAGCTTGATTTTATTACTCCCGGAAGCTCCCCTTGCAGGGACAGTTTCCGAAGACAGATTCTGCACATATCAAATTTTCTGTAATATGCCCGCGGCCTTCCGCAAATAGGGCAGCGATTATATTCTCTCACTGCGAATTTCGCTTTTCTTTTCGACTTTACCATTAATGATGTTTTTGCCACACCAATTTCCTCCGGAGCTACACTTGGTTAATTTTTAAAAGGCACACCCATGAGCTTGAGCAAAACTCGCGCTTCGTTATCGGTTTTAGCCGTTGTTACAATAGAAATATTCATTCCCTTGATTTTTTCCACCTTGTCGTACTCGATTTCAGGAAAGATAATCTGTTCCTGCAAACCCAGTGAATAGTTTCCCCGTCCGTCAAAAGCTTTGTCGGATATCCCGCGAAAATCACGCACTTTGGGGAGCGCAACATTAACCAGGCGGTCAAAAAATTCATACATTGTGTCTTTACGCAAAGTTACACAGCAACCGATGGGCATTCCCTGACGTAATTTGAAAGTTGCAATGGATTTCCTGGCTTTGGTAATAACCGGTTTCTGCCCCGTTATTGTGGCCATTTCCTGAACCGCACCGTCAATTATCTTGACATTGGAAATTGCTTCGCCCAGTCCCATGTTGACGACAATCTTCTCAATTTTCGGAACCTGCATGGGATTTTTGTATTTAAATTCTTTTACCAAAGCAGGAACTACAGTCTTGTCATAATAATCTTTTAATCTTGCCATTTTTATCAACCTACATCAATTGCTTCATTGCATTTTTTGCAGACGCGGATTTTTTTCCCGCTTTCCAGAATTTTGTGCTTAACCTGAACACTGGCATTGCACTTACCGCACAGCAATCCGATATTGGAAACATGAATTGCTCCCTCTTTTTCTACTATTCCACCCTTGCCTTTGGCATCGGGCTTTTTGTGCTTTTTAATTAAATTGACTTTTTCGACTATGACTTTGTTTTTTTCCGGGATTGTTTTCAGAATCTTGCCGGTTTTTCCTTTTTCCTTACCGGCCAGAACTTTAATCATATCACCCTTTTTCAATTTGTTTAAACTCATTTTCTTCCTCTTGAGAGCTTTTTATAAAACTTCCGGAGCTAAAGATATAATTTTCATGAACTGCTTTGCTCTTAATTCACGGGCCACCGGCCCGAAAATTCTCGTTCCGACAGGCTCCATGTTGGCGGATATCAAAACGGCCGAATTATCATCAAATTTCAAGTAAGAACCATCCGGTCTTCTGACTTCCTTTACCGTGCGCACAATAACCGCCTTCATGACATCGCCTTTTTTTACCTTAGAATTGGGAATCGCTTCTTTAACCGAAACAACAATCACATCTCCCAGGCTGGCGTAACGCCTTTTCGAGCCACCCAGCACTTTAATACAGGCAACCCTTTTGGCGCCGGAATTATCCGCAACATTCAATATTGTTTGCATCTGAATCATAACAAAACCCCACAAAAAAAACCAATTGGATAATGTACTTAAGTAGTAAATATTATTTTGCTTTTTCCAGTATTTCCAGCATCCGCCAGCGTTTTTCCCTGCTTAAAGGCCGCGATTCAATAATCAGCACTGTATCACCTTCCCTGCACTGATTCTGCTCATCATGCGCCTTATATTTAACGTGCTTGCGCACGTATTTATGGAAAACTGGATGTTTAACCAGCCTGACGGCCCTGACCACGATTGTTTTGTCCATTTTGTCGCTTATAACTACACCCCTGATGGTGCGTTTATTTCCGCTCTCAGCCATGCTAACCCAGGGCCTCCTTTTCTTTCAGCACCGTATTGATGCGGGCGATGTCCCGCCGCACTTTTCCCAGTGAAGCCGTTGATTCCAGCTGACCCGATGAGTGACGAATCTTTAATTTGAAAAGTTCATCCACCAGTTCAGTATTTTTCTGCTTGAGTTCGCTTAAACCAAGATTTCTGATTTCTTTAATTTTCATCAGACATCTCCCTTGCTAAAAACTTTGTGGCAATAGGCAGTTTGTGCGCCGCTAAACGGAATGCCTCTTTTGCCACTTCTTTTGTTACACCTTCCATTTCATAAAGCACCGATCCGGGTTTAACTACCGCCACCCAGGCTTCCGGGGCTCCCTTTCCTTTGCCCATGCGGGTTTCCGCAGGCTTCTTTGTTATCGATTTATGAGGAAAAATCCGAATCCAGATGCGGCCACCGCGCTTAACATAACGGGTCATTGCAATACGCGCTGCTTCAATCTGCCTGGCTGTCAGCCAGCCGCATTCCGCAGCCTGCAATCCATAATCGCCAAATGCCACGGACGCTCCTCTTGTCGCCTTGCCGCTCCTGCGTCCCTTTTGCAGCTTTCTATATTTTACCCTTTTCGGCATTAACATAATTCAAAACTCCTGTAATCCAGCGCCCCGTAACTATTATTTTTCCAATATTGTTTCTAAAATCATCCGGTATTTACTTCTTTTCCTCTTTACCGGGCAAAACCTCACCATGGAATATCAACACTTTAACACCAATCAATCCGTAAGCGGTGCTTGCTTCAATAAAACCGTAATCAATGTCGGCCCGCAATGTATGCAACGGTACACGCCCTTCCCTGTACCATTCCGACCGCGACATTTCCGCTCCACCCAGTCTGCCGGAACACGATATTTTAATTCCCTTGGCACCGAATTTCAGGGCATAACCGACGCATTTCTTCATCGCCCGGCGGAAAGCAACTCTTCTTTCCAGCTGCATGGCAACATTCTCGGCAACCAACTGCGCGTCCACTTCCGGCTTGCGTACTTCCAGAATATTAATAATAACTTCCGACTGGGAATATCTTTCTACATCCTGTTTTAACTTTTCTATTTCTGAACCCTTTTTCCCGATAATAACTCCGGGTCTGGCGGCATAAATATTAACCTTGGCTTTATTGGCAGCCCGTTCAATTTCAATTTTAGAAATACCGGCATGATAAAGCTTTTTCTTGAGGAATTTTCTGATTTTTAAATCCTCATGCAGCATTTCACTGTAATTTTTATCAGCAAACCATACGGACTGCCACTTTTTAATGAATCCTAAACGTAATCCTACCGGGTTAACCTTCTGACCCAAGAGTATACCTCCTTACCTTTCATCCACAATTACTGTGATATGCGATGTTCTTTTCTTGATTGCCGCAGCCCGACCCTGAGCTCGCGCGCGCCAGCGCTTTAAAGACGGCCCCTGATCCACAAATACTTCTTTGACGTAAAGAATTTTCTCATCAATATTGGGATTCTGGGCAGCATTCGCCATCGCCGACTTGAGCGCTTTAGCAACTATGGGCGCGGCGTACTTTCTGGTGAAGAGCAAAATATTCTGCGCTTCTTCGGCCTTTTTTCCCCTAATCAGATCCGCCACCAACCGTACCTTTTGTGGCGACATCCGAATATATTTTGCAACTGCTTTTGCTTCCATATCTATCAACCTCGATCGTATCCGCTCTTCTGTTATAATTTATTTGCGGACTTTTGTTTTCCGATCACCCGAATGTGAATAAAAAGTCCTTGTCGGCGCAAACTCACCCAATTTATGTCCGACCATATTTTCCGTAACGTAAACCGGTATGAATTTTTTTCCGTTATGCACGGCAAATGTATGTCCTATCAATTCCGGTGTCACAGTTGAACGTCGCGACCACGTTTTAATAACATTTTTAGTCGCCTCCGATTCCATTTTCCTGACTTTCGCGAGCAGTCTTTCCTCGATATACGGACCCTTCTTAATCGAACGTGCCACGCCTTAACCCCTTCTCTTTACAATATATTTTTCTGTTCTTTTGTTTTTTCTCGTCTTATGTCCCTTGGTCGGAATGCCCCAGGGTGTACACGGATGCCGGCCACCTGACGATTTACCTTCGCCGCCGCCCATCGGATGGTCAACCGGGTTCATGACGACACCGCGGACATGAGGTTTTTTACCCAGCCAGCGGCTCCGGCCGGCCTTGCCGATGCTGATATTTTCGTGTTCATTATTACCGACCTGGCCGATGGTGGCCATGCATTCAATCAATATTTTGCGCACTTCGCCGGAAGGAAGTCTCACCTGAGCATAGCTTCCTTCTTTAGCCATTAACTGCCCGTAGGCTCCGGCGGAGCGGATTAACTGACCGCCACGTCCCACTTTGAGCTCTACATTATGAATCAATGAACCGAGCGGGATATACTTCAGAGGAATCGCGTTGCCCGGTTTAATATCTGCTTTATCACCGCTCACAATAATGTCACCGACATTGACCTGCGCGGGAGCCACAATATAACGTTTCTCACCATCCCGGTAATTCAACAGAGCTATTCTTGATGTTCTGTTCGGATCATACTGGATTGCCGCAACTTTAGCCGGTATTTCCGCCTTATCCCGGCAAAAATCAATAACCCGGTATTTCTGTTTATGGCCGCCGCCGATATGACGGGCGGTAACTCTGCCATAGCTGTTTCTTCCGCCGCTTTTTCTCAACGGCCTGAGCAGACTTTTCACCGGCTCGCTGGAGGTAATTTCCTCAAAGTCGGATACGCTCTGAAACCGGCGGCCTGCTGATGTTGGTTTATGTTTAATTATTCCCATTATCTAATCCTTAACTGGTTTATACGCCTTCGAAAATCTCAATACGGTTATCTGCCGCCAGAGTCACTATCGCTTTTTTCCACGAGCTCTTCTGTCCGATCGATCTGCCGACTCTTTTCTTTTTCCCTAAAACATTGATTACCCGAACATCAACAACTTTTACTTTAAACAGTTTTTCCACGGCGCCGCTTATTTCTACTTTATTGGCTTTACGATCAACTTCAAAACAATACTTGTTGGAGGTTTCCCGCGCCGTAGTGCTTTTTTCCGTAACCAGTAACTTTTTTATAATCTGATGTATGTCCATTATGCCAGCAAAGCTCCCTCAATCTTCTTTACAGAGGGCTCCAGCAGTACTATGTGTTCATGATTCAAGATATCATAAACATTAATACCCTCTGACCTGATCATCTTAATATTCTTTATGTTTCTTGATGATTTCTGCAAAATATTATCTTCTTTATCGATAACGAATAAAGCTTTCTTAAAACCGAAAAGATCAACCACATTTTTGAAAGCCCGGGTGCTGAATTTCTCCATGGGAAAGTCCCGCAGAATAATCATTTTGTCGTCTTTCAGTTTTTGACTTAATACGGAAATCAAGGCCTTTTTCCTTACCTTCTTCGATACCTTGTAAGAGTAATCCCGCGGATGCGGTCCAAAAACAATTCCACCGCTTCTCCAGATAGGGGATCTCGTTGTCCCCGAACGGGCGCGTCCCGTTCCCTTCTGCCGCCACGGCTTCTTACCGCCGCCACTGACATCGGATCTTGTTTTTGTGGATGATGTTCCGGAGCGGCGTGAAGCCAGCTGCATTTTAACCACATCATAAACAACTGCTTCATTGATTTCAGCGCCGAACACAGCATCGCTCAGTTCAATTTCCGCAATCTTCTTTTTTTCGATATTAAAAACATCTGCTACTGACATTTTGTTAACTCCAGATGTGACTTAACCATTTATTTTCTTGGCTTTTTTCAGCAGAACAAACCCGTTTTTGCAGCCGGGAACAGGGCCTTTGAGCAAAATCAGATTTCTGTCCGACCGCACCTGCCATACCAGCAAATTCTGCACGGTCTTACGGGCATTGCCCATTTGGCCTCCCATTTTCATGCCTTTGAAAACCCGCGATGGATCGGCACTGGCGCCAATTGAACCGGGAGCACGGTGAAACATCGAACCATGAGTCGCGCGACCGCCACCAAAACCATGCCTTTTAACAACACCCTGAAAGCCTTTGCCCTTGGAAATGCCTACTACATCAATGTATTCGCCGGCTTTAAACAAATCGGCGCTGATTTCCTGTCCAGGTTCATAGGTTCCCTCTCCAATTGCAAATTCTCTGCGGAAACGGAAAAAACCCTTATTGGCCTTATTGCAGTGTCCCTGAAGCGGCTTCGTCATATTCTTCTGTTTGGTCCGGCCGTACCCCAGCTGAATGGCCGCATAGCCTTCTTTTTCCCTGGTCTTCACTTGCAGGACAACAGATGGTTCCACTTCAATGGCCGTAACTCCGACAGCAGAACCGTCATCTGCAAATACTTGAGTCATTCCCAGCTTTTTTCCTATAATTCCCTTGCTCATTTTTTCCAACTTTTTTAATAAAATATATTACAGAAACTCTTCATTAAGAAAAATGGTAACAGACCATCTTCCAGCGCCATCAGGCAGAACTTACGCTTTAATCTCAACATCGACACCGGCGGAAAGATCAAGTTTCATCAAAGCATCCACCGTAGACTGCGTAGGTTCAACAATGTCAATCAATCTTTTATGCGTTCGAATTTCAAACTGTTCGCGGGATTTCTTGTCGACATGCGGTGAGCGATTTACGCAATACTTGTTTATTTCCGTAGGAAGCGGAATGGGACCGGCGACATGCGCGCCGGTCCTTTTGGCTGTTTCCACAATTTCTTCAACGGAGCGATCTAAAAGTTTGTAATCGTAAGCTTTAAGACGAATTCTGATTTTTTGATCTTTCATGGATATTCAAACCTATTCCTTATTTCTATTCTATAATCTTGCTTACGACTCCGGCGCCAACGGTTCTGCCGCCTTCACGAATGGCGAATCTCAATTGTTCTTCCATAGCGATAGGCGTAATAAGTTCAATTCTCATGTTGACGTTATCTCCAGGCATAACCATTTCCACACCTTCCGGCAACGTTGCAACGCCTGTCACGTCTGTGGTCCGGAAATAAAACTGCGGACGGTAACCGGAAAAGAACGGAGTATGACGACCGCCTTCTTCCTTGGTCAGAACGTATACGGCAGCTTCAAATTTGGTATGAGGAGTGATGGAACCCGGTTTGGCAATAACCTGGCCTCTTTCCACTTCTTCACGCTTGATACCACGCAGCAACAAACCGACATCATCACCGGCCCGGCCTTCATCAAGCGTCTTGCGAAACATTTCGATACCGGTAACAACCGTTTTAAAAGTCGGGCGAATGCCGATAATTTCCACTTCGTCGCCAACCTTGGTAATACCTCTGTCCACTCTTCCTGTCACAACCGTGCCACGGCCGGAAATAGTGAAAACGTCGCCGACCGGCATTAAGAAGGGCTTCTCGGTATCACGTTTCGGCTCGGGAATATATGTATCAACAGCGTTCATCAGTTCCCAGATCGATTTGGCATCCGCGGAATTGGAATCGTCTGTTTCCAAAGCTTTCAAAGCTGAACCGCGAATAATGGGAATGGTGTCACCAGGGAATTCATACTGATTCAAGAGTTCTCTCAGCTCGAGTTCAACAAGGTCAAGAAGTTCGGGATCATCAACCAGATCCACTTTATTAAGATAGACTACAATATAAGGAACCTGCACCTGACGGGCAAGGAGGATATGTTCACGGGTCTGGGGCATGGGGCCGTCGGAGGCGGCGACAACCAGAATTGTCCCATCCATATGGGCGGCGCCGGAAATCATATTTTTGATGTAGTCGGCGTGGCCGGGGCAATCAACATGAGCATAATGCCGCTTCTCTGTTTCATATTCCACATGGGAGATGTTAATGGTAACGCCTCTTTCCTTTTCTTCAGGGGCATTATCAATGGAATCAAACGCACGGAATTCAGCATAACCCTTGGAAGCAAGATGCTTGGTTATTGCTGCGGTCAATGTGGTTTTACCATGGTCTACGTGACCGATTGTGCCGATATTTAAGTGCGGCTTCGTCCTTTCAAATTTTTTCTTTGCCATGTCAACTTTCCTCCTTAACTTTGAATGGTTGATTCTCTTGTTTTACAATCGTTATATATTAAAACCTGTAATGAGCAAAAGCTTTATTGGCTTCCGCCATTTTATGCACCGCTTCTCTTTTCTTGATTGCTCCGCCCCGGTTATTGGCCGCATCAATAAGTTCTCCGGCCAGTTTCTCCCTCATCGTTTTTTCCGTGCGCTCCTGAGCATTGGTAATCAGCCAGCGGATGGCGAGAGCGACACGCCTGGCGGGAACAACTTCCGTCGGCACCTGATAGGTGGAGCCACCGACGCGCCGCGATTTTACTTCAATTACCGGTTTTACGTTATTCAATGCTTTTTCAAATAGCTCCACCGGCTGTTCCTTAACTTTCTTTTCGATGATGTCGAATGCACCGTAAAGGATACATTCAGCCACACTCTTTTTACCCCGCTTCAGGAGGCAATTGACAAACTTAGTCACCATTTTATTATTGTACTTGGGATCCGGTACAACATCCCTTTTAATTATTTCCCGTCTTCTCGGCATTTGACTTTCCCCGTTTAACTTGGCTTTTTAGCTCCGTATTTTGACCTGCCCTGTTTACGATCCTGTACTCCACCGGCATCAAGAGTACCGCGAACGATATGGTATCTGACACCCGGTAAATCTTTGACTCTTCCTCCACGCACCAGAACCACGGAATGCTCCTGCAAATTATGCCCGACACCGGGTATATAGGAGGTAACTTCGTAACCACTGGTGAGTCGCACCCTGGCTACTTTTCTTAACGCGGAATTGGGCTTTTTCGGAGTTGTAGTATATACTCTGACACAAACTCCCCGACGCTGCGGCGATCCTGAAAGCGCCGGTGTATTCGTCTTCTTTTGTATCTTGGCTCTGCCTTTACGAACCAATTGATTTATTGTCGGCATTTCTCCTCCGTAACACTCTTTCCCTGCTGATTTTTCAGCAGCAGCAAATCTGCGGTAACTATCAATTCAAACAGTTTCTGTCAAGCTTTTTCTCTGTTTTCTGTAATTAAATTTTCTACCGGCTGCTCGTTGTCTTCGTTTTCTGTTTTTATACCCAGTTTCCGGTACATGACAAGACCGGTGCCGGCAGGGATCAACCTGCCCATGATGACGTTTTCTTTCAAACCGCGCAGATAATCAGTCTTTCCCGACAGCGACGCTTCCGTCAAAACTCTGGTCGTTTCCTGGAAAGAAGCGGCAGAAATGAAACTCTGGGTGGAAAGCGAGGCTTTTGTTATACCAAGCAGCAGCGGTTCGCCGATAGCCGGGCTTCCTTTCTGCGCCATAGCTTTATCATTTTCTTCCTGAAAGCGGTAACGTTCAACATGCTCATCGGCAATAAAAATTGTGTCACCCGGATCAGTTATTTTTACACGGCGCAGCATCTGCCGCACAATAACTTCCATGTGCTTATCGTTAATTTTAACGCCCTGGAGACGATAAACTTCCTGCACCTCATCCACCAGATAGCGGGCCAGCTCTTTTTCACCTTTAATGGATAAAAGATCATGGGGATTGTTAACTCCATCCATCAGAGCGTCACCGGGAGTGACCCGGTCACCTTCCTGAACGCTGATATGCTTGCCCTTGGGAATCAAATATTCCTTTTCTTCACCGATTTCCGGCGTAACGATTATTTTGCGTTTTCCCTTGGCGTCTTTACCGTAGGAAACCACACCTTCAATTTCACTGATAACGGCAAAATCTTTCGGTTTACGCGCTTCAAACAGCTCCGCGACTCGTGGTAAACCGCCCGTAATATCTTTGGTTTTTGTCGTTTCCCGCGGTATCTTGGCAATAATATCTCCCGCCTTGACCTTATCGCCTTCCGAAACAACAAGGTTAATATCAGCTGACAGGAAATAACGCGCAACGGCATTGGTGGAACCTATTTTTGCCGTCTTGCCACTACTGTCTTTTATGGAAACACGCGGCCTGAGATCGCCGCCTTTAAACTCCACAATAACTTTACGCGACAATCCGGTAACTTCATCTACCTGCTCCTGCATAGTTTTACCTTCAATGATGTCACCGAATTTAATAATTCCGTCAACTTCCGCCAGAATCGGTATGGAAAAGGGATCCCATTCGGCGATGCGCTGTCCGCGTTTTACCGTCTGATTACTACTGACTTTTAAATGAGCCCCGTAAGGAACCGTATATTTACCGCGACTGCGCTGCTGTTCGTCGAGCACATGGATTTCACCGTGGCGGTTCATCACAACATAATCATTGTCTTTTGTTTTTACCGTATTTAAATTGACAAAATTGATAATGCCGTCGTGACGAGCATCCAGCGTTGAATGTTCGTCAAACTTGGCCGTACCACCGATGTGGAACGTTCTCATTGTCAACTGCGTTCCCGGTTCACCGATAGATTGAGCGGCAACGATTCCCACCGCTTCGCCGATATTTACCAGATGGCCGCGGGCCAGATCACGTCCGTAGCACATGGCGCAGACACCGTGTTTGGCGCGACATGTTAAAACCGAACGGATATTGACTCTTTCGATGCCCGCCCGGTCAATCCTATCAGCCAGGGTTTCATCAATTTCTTCACCCGCCTTCACGATAACTTCACTGGTGAATGGATCCTTGACATCATGCAGGGCAACACGTCCCAAAACGCGCTCGCCGGCTGTTTCAATCATTTCGCCGCCTTCCATCAACGCGGATACGTATATTCCATCCATTGTTTCGCAATCTTCTTCCGTAATAATGCAATCCTGGGCCACATCAACCAGCCGCCGGGTCAGATAACCGGAATTGGCCGTTTTCAGAGCCGTATCGGCCAGACCCTTGCGAGCGCCGTGCGTCGATATGAAGTACTGCAGAACTGATAAGCCTTCCCGGAAATTGGCAGTAATCGGAGTTTCAATAATTTCACCGGACGGTTTGGCCATCAGACCGCGCATACCTGCCAGCTGCCTTAACTGCTGAGCTGAACCACGTGCTCCGGAATCGGCCATCATGTATATCGGGTTGAAGCTTTCGGCTTTTCTTTTTTTGCCGTCGGCGCCTTTAGTTTCTTCAAAACTGATGCCGCTGAGCATTTCCGCTGCGATTTTTTCCGTGGATTGCGCCCAGATATCAATAACCTTGTTGTAACGTTCCCCATCGGTAATCAGACCGTCAATGTATTGTTTCTGAATCTTTAAAACATCCTTATCAGCCTGCGCCACAATGTTTTTCTTGTTTTCCGGAATAATCATATTTCCTACGGCAAAGGAAAGCCCCGATATCGTTGCATATTTAAAGCCTA
>JAKLDS010000071.1 GCA_022703375.1 Deltaproteobacteria bacterium
GAAGAGAGGCCGCACAGTTCTCTCGGAACAGAACACCATATGAATTTGCCAAAGAACATCAAGTTATGCTACAGGAGCTAAGACTCAATTTGAACTTGGTACATATTTCGGGGTAAGGTCACTATCGCTATAATGCCGTTGTCCGGAGTATCGTATGGCAACAAGAACGATTCTTTATAATAGTAGTTGATGACTTTTCCAGGATTAATATTCATTAAAAAGGAGGCAATTATCATGAAAGCAAGAATCAAAATCGTATTGTATCTGTTAAGTGTTAATCTGCTGGCAATATTAGCGGCCGGTAATTTATCCGCCCAGGAAAATGACGTGAAAGGGAGTAAAGATCATCCAATGATTTCCCGGTATCCGGGATCATCAATAATGAGATATGATAGAAAAGAATTTGACGAATATGTCCTTCCTCTGGATAAAGTAATTAAAGGCAAATTAAAAAATAGTCAAAAGCTGGAGGGAAAAATAACACAAATAACTTATGCCGCTCCCGGAGATAAATCAATACTCGAGATATATCGCAATTACGAAATAGCTCTGAAAAAGGCCGGCTTTCAGACTTTATTCAGCGGAAAAAAAGAATTATTGGGAGATAAAGAATGGCTGAAAGCATTTGTCGGCGCTGTTTCGCGTCCAGTGCCTTATGGAGGGGCAGAAATAGGAACCCATTTGGAAGGAAATTACAGTTATCTGGCCGCAAAAAAAGCCGGGGAGGAAGGGGATATCTATATTTCTCTTTGTGTGGGCGGGAGCTGGTTTCAAAAATACCCGGTTGTTCAACTTGATGTTGTAGAAGTAAAGCCAATGGATACAGGCTTGATAACGGTAAACGCTGAAGAAATGGCCAAAGACATAAATAAAATCGGTCATGTTGTTATCTATGGTATCTACTTTGATACAGGCAAAGCGGATGTGAAAGCGGAATCCGAAAAAGCATTAGCTGAAATTGCCAAGCTTCTGCAACAACACCCGAAACTTAATTTGTATGTAGTCGGTCATACTGATAACGTCGGCGCACTAACATCCAATATGGAGCTTTCGCGACAGCGCGCTGAAGCAGTGGTGAAAATTCTTGTTTCAAAAAATGGTATTGATACGAAGCGACTTCATCCTGCCGGAGTAGGACCATTAGCGGCAGTTGCTTCCAACAAAACACCGGAAGGCCGGGCAAAGAACCGTCGTGTAGAACTGGTGGAACAGTAATATATAAAAGATGATTAACTCATGGCTCCGGTCGTCGCAGTCAGTGAAATACCGCAGTGGCCGGAGCATATTTTTGCCAACACACTACCGTTTAATGGTGAATTATTTTCTTTTGCGGGAATCATGCTCTCAGCCTGCAAGACAAAAACGCATCTTAAAGTATAGAAACGGATATGTATTTGACAAAACAAGGCCAGTTGTTATAGAAGATGCGGTAAATTAAGCGCATCTGCCGGGAATTATTATAAGGATTTTGATAATGAAAAAAATTAATATCGGTTTAATTGGCTGGGGAAACATCGGAACCGGTGTCATCAAACTGCTCGCGCAAAATGAAGAACTTCTCACCAGAAAGCTGGGAGCAAAACTTGTTCTGAAGAAGGTCGCGGATATTAATATCACTACCCCCCGTGCCGTAAAAATTAAGAAGAATTTGCAGACAACAAATGCGCGGGAAATCATCAATGATCCATCAATATCCATAGTGATTGAACTGATGGGCGGTTATGAACCGGCGCGCACTTTTGTGCTGGAAGCCATGGCCCGGGGCAAGCAGGTTGTAACTGCCAACAAGGCGTTGCTGGCCACTCACGGCAATGAGATATTCCTCGCTGCCCAAAAGATGGGAGTGAATATCGGTTTCGAAGCAAGTGTCGGCGGCACTATCCCGATAATTAAAACTCTGAAGGAGAGCCTTGTTGCCAATAATATTAATTCTATTTACGGAATTATGAACGGCACCGCCAATTTCATTCTGACCAAAATGACCGATGAAGGCAAGATGTTCTCCGTTGTCTTGAAAGAAGCACAGCAACTGGGTTTTGCCGAAGCCGACCCTACTTTTGACATTGAAGGAATTGACACTGCTCATAAAATGGCGATTACAATGTCTTTAGCCTATGGCGCCAAAGTAAATCTGGCCGATATTTACCGCGAAGGCATCTCGAAGATCAGCTCCGAGGATGTAACTTTTGCGCGTGAGCTGGGTTACCGCATTAAGCTTCTGGCTATTGCCATACTGAAGAAGAACGGAATTGTGGAATCGCGCATTCATCCTACCATGATACCTTCGGGGCATCTGCTGGCCAATGTCAATCGCAATTATAATGCGTTTTACTTTGAAGGTGATGCTTCCGGACCTGTTTTTCTTTATGGTCAGGGAGCGGGGATGATGCCGACAGCCAGCGCCGTTATGAGTGACGTCATTGATATTGCGCATAATCTGATAACAGGTGTTTCGGACAGGGTGCCGCCGCGGGCAATTAATGAATCCTCCATGCAGAAAATTAAACTCCTGCCGATGGAGGAAATAGAGACCAAGTATTATTTCCGTTTTTCAGCGGTGGACAGACCCGGCATTCTTTCCAAGATAGCGGGAATTCTCGGGGAAAACAACATCAGCATTGCCACAGTCATCCAGAAGGCCAGGCAGGAAGAAAGCGCTGTACCGGTGGTAATGACGACATATAAGGCAAAAGAAAAGAACGTACAAAAAGCTCTCAAGAAGATAGATAAACTGGATATTGTGCAGGATAAGACAGTGCTTATCAGGATAGAAGACGAACTGGCTTGATAATAATCAGGCCGTAGGCTTTTGCCCTTGGAGTATTTTTAAAAAGCTGCGGTTAATAAGGATATTAAAATATGAAATATGTAGTGTTGCTGGGCGATGGCATGGCCGATTATCCAACAACCAAGCTGGGAGGAAAAACCCCCCTGGAATGTGCTTTTACGCCTCATCTGGATCAGATTGCGGCAGCGGGAACGTTGGGATTGGTGAACACCATTCCGGACGGTTTAACCCCCGGCAGCGATGTTGCGAATTTGAGTGTCCTGGGCTATGATCCCAAACAGACATATACCGGGCGCGGCCCTCTGGAAGCAGCCAATATGGGCATCAGTCTGGGACAGGATGATATTGCCTATCGCTGCAATTTAGTCACAATCGGCGGCGATCTTGCCCGGCCCGATGCTGTTATGGAGGATTTTACCGCCGGTCATATCTCTAAAGATGAAGCAAAGTGTTTAATAAACGATATTAATAAAGCCATTGGCTCTTCAAAATTACAATTTATTCCGGGAGTCGGTTACCGCCATCTTTTTGTCTGGCGTGGTGTTACCTCATCGCCGATTACTACTGCTCCGCACGATATCACGGGTAAACAAATCGCTTCCTATCTGCCGCGCGGCGAATATGCTGAAGAATTATTATCTCTCATGAAAAGAGCAAACGAGGTATTGAATAACCACCCTGTTAATGCCAAGCGTCAGAATCTCGGTAAAAAGCAGGCCAACTCCATCTGGCTCTGGGGGCAGGGAAATGCCCCTAAAATAGTTCCCCTCACCACACGCTTCGGTATCAGTGGCGGAATGATATCTGCAGTTGATTTATTAAACGGCATCGGAGTATACGCCGGATTGAAAGTTATCCATGTGGAAGGAGCAACGGGATATATTGATACCAATTATGAAGGCAAGGCCATGATGGCCCTGGATGCCCTGAAATTCATGGACTTCATTTTTGTTCATCTGGAAGCGCCCGATGAAATGGGACATGAAGGCAACGCTGTGGGAAAAATTCAAGCCATTGAAGAGTTCGATGAAAAAATTATCGGTACCATACTCAATAATATCGGAAAACTCAATGATGATTACCGCATTCTGGTTTTAAGCGATCATCCGACTCCCGTTGATATAAAAACTCATGTTGCCGATCCCAGTCCTTTTGCGGTGCTGTCTTCAATAAAAGAAGAAAATAAAGTTTCGGGTTTACCATTTAACGAAACAACCGCCAGAAGCACGGATATTTTTATTGATCCGGGGCATTTATTGATGGAAAAGTTTATCCGGGACTGGAGAACTAACGGTGGTTCATAATCTGACGAAAATACGGGTGATTTATGCCGATACCGATGCCATGGGCATAGTTTACCATACAAATTATATCAAATGGTTTGAAATCGGGCGAAATGAATTGATGAGGCAGCTGGGTTTTGTTTATGCCGAGATGGAAAAAACGGGATACAATTTGCCCCTGACCAAAGTCAGCTGTCACTATCTTTTGCCTGCCCGCTATGATCAGATTCTTGTTATCGAAACGAGAATTGACTATATCAAAAGAGCAAGCGTCAGATTCAACAATTATATCTGGGATGAGGAAAAAAAGAAGCTGCTGGTGGAAGGCTATACGGTGCATGCCTGCACCAACGCGGAAGGCAAAGTCCGCAGGCTGCCCAGACAGTTAATGGATTTGATAATCAAATATAAGATTAAAGGGGAATAATATGTCGGCAAAAATGTCAAAAAAAGAGCTGGAAAGTCCGGATGTTTTTCAATCCAGCCTGGAGAGATTTTCTGATTATATCAGGGAAAATAAAACTCGCTCCGTAACAATCCTGACAGCGTTCGTCCTGGCGATGTTAATTGCTTTCGGGATCTATCTGTACTGGAACAACTATCAGGCTTCGGCAATCGCTTTATATGCCAGGGCGCAGGATGATTTAAGCGGTAAAAAAGAATTGTCTCCCAGCGCCGAACAGAAAATAAAGATTTTTAAGGAATTAATAGAAAAATATCCTCATAGCTGGAGCGCCCGGATGGCCAGATACCGTTTAGGCAACGCTTATTTTGATTTAGGACAGGTTGAACTCGCTATTGATTATTATAAGGATTTCGTTTCCTCTTCGTCCTCCGATAATGCCGGAGTGAGATTTCTGGCTTTGACTTCTCTGGGCTACTGCTATGAGAAAAAGAAGGATTGGAAAAACGCCCTTGCCTATTTTGAAGAAGCGCAAAAAAGTAATTCCACCGGATTTGAATCCATCGCGTTGCGCAATATAGCCCGCATCTATGAGGAGCAAAACGATAAGAAAAAAGCTCTCGAGTACTATCAAAACGCTTTAGAAAAAACAACTGATCCGGCGATGACGATTTTTATCAAACGGAAAATTTCCGTTCTCAGTTAGTGCCAGATTACCCGGAGGAATATGAAGGTATTGATGTCCGGCAATGAAGCCATTGCCCGCGGAGTATATGAAGCCGGTGTCAGATTTGCCGCCGGTTATCCCGGTACTCCCAGCACCGAAATCATGGAAGAGTTTGCCAGGTATGAAGGGGTTTATGCCGAATGGTCGCCCAATGAAAAAGTAGCGCTGGAAGTGGCGATTGGAGCGGCGCTGGCCGGCGAAAAATCTCTGGCCTGCATGAAACATGTCGGCGTCAATGTCGCTGCCGATCCGCTCTTTACGGTAAGTTATACCGGAACCAATTCCGCACTGGTAATAATCACGGCCGACGATCCTTCCCTGCACAGTTCGCAAAATGAGCAAGATAACCGCAATTACGCCAAATTCGCTAAAATTCCCATGCTGGAACCTTCGGATGTTCAGGAAGCAAAAGACTTTGCCAAGCTGGCTTTTGCCATCAGTTCGCAATTTGATACTCCGGTGTTTCTGCGCTCCACAACCCGTGTTTCGCATTCCAAAGCGCCTGTCACTCTGGGTGATATAACGCCATACGAAGACAAAACAAACATCAGTTATAACGCTGCAAAATTTGTTATGGTTCCGGCCAACGCCCGCTTGCGGCGCGTGGAAGTGGAAAAAAGGCTCAATGCTTTAAAAGAATTTGCGGAAACTTTCAGCGAAAATAAAATGGAAATGAATAATCCCGAAATCGGAATTATCACAGCCGGCATGTCTTACAGTTATGCCAAAGATGTTTTCCCTGATTTTTCCTATCTGAAATTAGGCATGGTTTATCCACTGCCGGAAAAGATGATTCGCGATTTTGCCGCCCGGGTGAAAAGGATTTACGTAATTGAAGAGTTGGACCCATTTCTGGAAGAACAGATCAAGGCCATGGGCATCAAAGTTATTGGCAAGGAAATATTCCCTTACACGCTGGAATTCGATCCGGGAATAATTGAAAACGCCATAAACAAATACGAGCATGCTACACCGCATCCAGTGCATAAAATTCACAGCATTCCGCATCGTCCGCCCAATCTTTGTCCGGGCTGCCCGCACCGCGGACTTTTCTATGTCCTGGGCAAACTGAAATGTTTTGTTGCCGGTGATATCGGCTGTTATACGCTTTCCTATATGAAGCCGCTCGAGGGGATAAATTCGTGTATCTGCATGGGTGCCAGCATCGGCATGGCGCACGGAATGAGTAAGGCGCTCAAAGATAAGGGCAGGGGGAAGGTGGTTGGAGTGATAGGCGATTCCACTTTTATTCATTCGGGCATTCCGCCGCTGCTGAATATGGTTTACAACAAAAGTAATGCTCTGGTCATTATTCTTGATAACAGCACCACTGCGATGACCGGCATGCAGGAACATCCGGCAACTGGTTTTACCTTGCTGGGAGAGGAAACAAAAAGTCTCGACATTAAAGCGCTGGTCGCCGCTCTGGGAATTGAAAACATCCGGGTTATTGATCCGCATCACCTCAAAACTACCAGAGAGATTATTAAAGAAGAACTGGCCAAAGACGGCCCCTCTGTGATTATTGCCGAACGCCCCTGTGTGCTGTTTAAAAAAGCCAAAACGGAAAATAAAAAACCGTTTAAAATTGATCCCGATAAGTGTAATGGCTGCCGGGTTTGTCTGGGGCTGGGCTGTCCGCCGATTTCCTGGAAAAAAATAGCAAAAACAGAAGGTTCCAAAAAAGCAGGATATGCTGTTATTGACGAAACCTATTGCAACGGTTGTGGTTTGTGTAAGCAGGTTTGCAAGTTTGATGCTATATCTTAGCTGATGGAGTAATTAGATGACACATTCCAAAACAAAAAGTATTTTGCTGGCCGGAGTAGGGGGTCAGGGAATTTTAAGAGCCAGCGATATAGTTTGCATGGCTTTGATTGAAGCCGGCATGGATGTGAAAAAAAGCGAAGTACACGGTATGGCGCAACGCGGCGGTTGTGTTACCAGCCATGTGCGTTACAGTGATAAAGTGCATGCTCCGCTATCCAAACATGGCAGCATTGATATTCTTCTGGCTTTTGAAAAGATGGAAACTCTGCGTTATCTCCATTACTTAACAAAAGATGCCACGATCATTGTCAATGCCGATGAAATCTATCCGCCAGCCGTCAATCTTGGTGAATCTGACTATCATCCTGATATTGTTTCTTTTTTGCAAAGTAATTATAAAATTGTTAAAGAAATTGATGCAACCGAACTGGCAAAAAAAGCCGGCAACGTGAAGACCGCTAACGTCGTTTTGCTGGGTGTTCTGGCCCATCACATGGATATAAAATTATCTGTCTGGGAAGATGTGATTGCCAAGGCTTTTCCGGAAAAATTAAGAAAAATTAATCTGACAGCTTTTCAAATGGGAAATGCTGCTTAAATTATCAGCAACAATAAAATAGTTTGTATAAGTTATTTATTGATATATAATAGTATGTTATAAAAATATATTAAAGTAATAAATAAGGTTTATTTATGGCTGAAGATTACTATCAAATACTGGGAGTAGATAAAAAGTCAACTGCCGAAGAAATTAAAAAGGCTTACCGTAAGTTGGCTATTAAATGGCATCCCGATAAAAATCCCAATAATAAAGCAGCAGCGGAAGAAAAGTTTAAGAAAATCAGTGAAGCATATGCGGTGTTGAGCGATGCGGAAAAACGCCAGCAATATGATAATTTTGGCTCCGCCGATCAGTTTCGCCAGCAATATTCCCAGGAAGACATTTTCCGCGGTTTTGATCTGGATGATATTCTCCGTAGTTTTGGATTTGGCGGCTTTGGTGGCGGTGGGGCGCGTACTTATCGAACATCAACAGGCGGAAGCAGAAGAGGGGGGCAGACATCGCAAAATTACGAAGATCCCTTCAGCAATATTTTTGGGTCTATGGGCGGAATGGGTGGCGGACAGCAGAACTATCGCCGGAATGTGCCGCAAAAAGGCCAGGATGCAGAATATAACCTATCAATAACACTCGAAGAATCAGTGCGAGGCGCAGAAAAGAAAATCGCCTTCCAGAAAGAAAATCAGACCGAGGAAATTAATGTAAAAATCCCACCGGGAATCAGCACCGGAAAGAAATTAAGACTTTCCGGCAAAGGCATGCCCGGTTATAATGGAGGCCATGCAGGAGATTTATTCTTAAATATTAATGTGTTACCTCATCCTATTTTCGCCCGTGACGGCAATGATTTATATATTGAAAAATCAATTCGTTTTACGCAGGCGGCGCTGGGCACGGCAATTGACGTTCCAACTTTGGATGGAATTACCAAGAGAATAAAGATTCCACCTGGCACCCAAAATAACACGAAGATTAGAATGAAGGGTTTTGGTGTTCCCGGTTTGAAAGGTTCAGGCAGGGGAGATCAGTATGTCAAAATTTCCATTGAAGTTCCGAAAAAACTATCCGAGCATCAAACTAAATTAATCAAGCAACTCGCCGAAGATGGCATCTAAAGATAGAAATAAAAAATATTCCAATTAAAACAATAGAGTATAGCTATTATAGCCTATTTAGTTGTATTTACCATATGTCCTATAAGATATGTTATGTAAACATGACGTATAAAATATGATGATATTTGATTAGTACACGGGGTCATTTTATAAATATTGCAAGAATCTCTTCCCAGATAATTCATCTATCGTTTTTGTCTCTCACACAAATTCAATATCACCGATGGCACCCATATCGCTTCCATGGATTATAATAATTCCGCTTAAATCTTTTATCGTCATGCCAAATTCCAGGGCCGGTTTAATATCTTTTTTGTTCTTTACCCTGTTGCCGATGGCTGATGCTGCGGCATCGGATAATGCAGCTGATGGAGAAATAACACAAATCGCGTCAGCCTTGCCGAAATTCAAGGAAGGCCCGACCGTTGCCGACGAGGTGCAAACACCGAGTGGCATTTTGTCCGGTTGCACGGAAAAATTAACTTTATAACTTAAAGGGGATTCTCCGGCATAGACAGAAACATTCAATTTATCAGGAGAATTTAAAAATATATCACCGCCGTTTTCGATAATCAGTGTTTCGGAATGATTCATTAACTCCAGACCGATAAATTGGGAAACAGCGCCGGCGACTGCCGCCATCGGCCCTACCCCACAGAGCCGGCTTTTTTCCAGCATATCGCGAATAATCGGCGGCGCCAGCTTATCATAAGGCAGAGGCAATAAAGATTTTAAAAATTGCGGATTATTTTTAATGTATGTTTCGAGATAAGTCCTTTGTTTTAATAAAGAATATTCGACTTGTGCCGACAAATCAACACTGCTGCTGATAAATAAATCGCTCTCCCGGACAGTGACATTATATGATTTAAGATTATTTCCGGAGATTAAGTTTCTATAGGTTCTTTCCTGATATTCAATCATTTTTAAAAGCAGCTGCCCTGCCCTTCAACCCTTCATCCAAAATAATATCATGAAATCATTTGGCTATTGCCTTTTTTTCATAAGACGTAGGGCCGTCTTCATAACCCACGAGTTTCAGCCACCAGGCTGGATAAAAGACCGCCTGCGCCACGCCAGAACTGGTATTCAGATAGCCGTCATTATATTTCACATAAAGAGATTCCGAAAGTTGCCACCAATCGCTCAGCACCTTGTTTGTGTAGTCTTCGGAATATTTTGTCAAAAAACGCCGTGCTCCTGTCTGATCACCTTTATCCCAAAGCTTTTTTGCCTGTTTTTCTATTTTTTGCTGTCTGCCGAAAGCTGTTGCTTCAAAATCGTCGCGCAGGGAGTGGATATCTTTTATCATGTAGGAATATTTGAGCATGGCATAGTTGGCGACAAAGCTGAATGCCGTCCAGATGCTTTTCTTGTCGAATTTTAGAATGTTCGCAGTCTGAATGGCTTCCGGCAAATCCGTCGTGCCGACGTAATATGGAATGAGAACAGCGGTTGCCGGCCTGTCGGGTCCGTACCAGGTAATGCCTCCGATGGCGTCGGGCAACCAGCTGCGGGTTTGATTGACATAGGCATATACACAGCGGTAAATATTGAGCGGTCTTTCAAACTCTCCCTTAAGAGGTGTCAGACGGCCCTCTTTATCAGCCATTCCTTCCGCCTGGCCTTCAAAGCGATTGGGATTGCCAAAGGGACCGGAAGCCGGGCCGCGAGTCAAATCAAATTCCGTTCCTTCATAATTGTCACGATGAATGGTGAAAATATTAGCGGCGCTGATTTTCTGATCCGGCACAATGGCAAAAGAATATTTTCTGGTGAAAGGCCCCTCGACCCAGGCCGGCAGATTAAGAGAAGGAGACACCAGCGACTGGGCGCGCCAGACGCGGCGCAGGGAATAATAAGGATGGTGGAATTCGCCATCGCCATAAACGCTGGTCCAGTC
>JAKLDS010000072.1 GCA_022703375.1 Deltaproteobacteria bacterium
CTGATCTGGCCGGTATCAGCAGGATTCAGTACCCCACTAATGTGCGCATCATCCGCGTTCCCTGCACGGGAAGAATCAATCCGTTCTATATAGTGAAAGCCCTGCAGACCGGCGCCGACGGCGTTCTGGTGTCGGGGTGACACCCCGGTGAATGCCACTATATCTCGGGAAACTTAGTGGCGCGCCGCAAGTTTGCGACGTTAAAGCGTTTCCTGAATTACATCGGTGTGGAAGGCGATCGGACCATCTTTACCTGGGTTTCGGCATCCGAAGGCGACCGTTTTGCGCAAGTTATCAAGGGTGTAACAGCCAAAGTCAAGGCGCTGGGACCGGCCAATAAAATGCTCAAAAATATCGCATAAGGGAAAATAGATTTAAGAGGGAATCAATAGTGGAAAACATCGAATCAAAATTACGCGAAGAAGCAAAAAGACTACTTTTGGAAAAACGTGCGGATATCATTGTCGGCTATGAAAAGGGAACATTGCCGCTCACGGCGACGCCCTGTTTTGTGTCCACGGAGGCGGAAGCCGACAAACTGGTTTACAATGAACTTTGCACGCAGAATTTAGCCAAGTATGTGCACGATTTGATTACGGCGCACAAAAATTCACAAAAGCGCGTTAAACCGGAAGACCGCAAGAAGAAAGTTATCGGTGTTGTCGCCCGCGGCTGCACTACCCGTTCTCTTATTATCCATCTGCAGGAAAGACAGTATGAGCGCGATGAAGTGTATATTATCGGCGTGCCCTGTGAAGGATATGTAGATAAGAAAAATCTGGCAAAGGCTCTCGATAGCGCAGAAATTATTGACGGCAATCTGGATGGATTGCAGTTGAAAATTAAAACAGCCGCCGGTGATAAAACAATTGCCGTCAGTGATGTCATAGCTCCTAATTGCGCGGTTTGCCGTTTCAACAATCCGATTATTTCCGATATTATGGTAGGAACTCCGGCACCGGTTAAAAATCCTGCAACGGAATACGACAAAATCAGCGAATTTGAGAAAAAGGATATTGCGGAACGCTGGGATTATTTCACGAAAGAAATGGAAAAATGTATCCGCTGCAACGCCTGCCGCCAGGCCTGTCCCTCCTGCTACTGTCCGACTTGTTTTGCCGAGCAGAGCCAGCCGCAATGGGTCGGCATCGGCGAGGATAAATCCGATACGCAGGTATTCCAGTGCATGCGGCTTTTCCATATGGTCGGTCGTTGTGTTGATTGCGGTTCGTGCATTTCCGTGTGCCCCATGGGCGTTGATCTGCGTAATTATTTGAAAAAGATTGACAAGGATTGCTGGGAACTTTTCGGCACGCGTGCCGGGTCGTCAATGGAAGAAATGCCGCCGTTGGGTAAATTCAGTGAACAGGATAAAGAAGATTTTATTTATAATCCATAATCAGGATAAAGAAGAGTTAACGGAGTAAACATGGAAACTTTTTTGGAAGAAGTAAATAAACGAATTGACGGAGTGCCGCTGCAGAGCTGTTATCACTGCCGCAAGTGCACGGCCGGTTGTCCCGCCGCACCCTACATGGAGTATAACCCGAACAAGGTTATCAAAATGATTCAGAACGGTGAACGGGAAAAGGTTCTCAACAGCTCCACAATCTGGCTTTGTCTTTCGTGCGAAACCTGCATTACCCGCTGTCCCAATAAGGTGGATATAGCGCGGATGATGGATGTATTGCGGCAAATGGCGATTGAATCCGGCATCGGCGCGAAGGAAAAGAATGTTTTAAAATTTCACGAAGCGTTCCTTGCCGGCATCAGGCGCGGCGGCCGTATCAATGAACCAATGATGATGGCTGAATATAAACTGAAATCCCTGGATTTGTTCTCCGATGTTTTACTGGCTCCGGGCATGTTCCTGAAAGGCAAACTGGCGCTTTTATCACCGCGGACGAAAGATATGAAATCCGTAAAGGATATTTTTGAAAAAACAAGGCAGTTGTAAGCAAGTATTAAGGAGGTTACTCTTTTGAAAGTTTCGTACTATCCAGGTTGTTCCCTGCATGCGACGGGAAAAGAATATGATGAATCCATGAAGGCTGTCAGCCGCGCTTTGGGCATTGAGCTCAAGGAAGTTGAGGATTGGTCATGCTGTGGGGCTTCATCCGCGCACAGCACCAATTTTGACTTATCCATTGCGCTTTCGGCGCGCAATCTGATTGCAGCGGAAAAAGACGCCATGGATGTGATGGTTCCCTGCGCCGCTTGTTTTAATCGCTTCAAAATGGCTGAACATCACCTCAAGGGAGACAAGAGTCTCAAGACGAAAATTGAAGGAGTTGTCGGCGCCAAATATCAGGGCGGCATCGCCATCCGCAACCCGATTGACATAATTTACAACGAAATAGGTATTGACGCGCTGGCTGCCAAGGTCAAAAAACAATTAACGGGATTGAAACCTGTTTCCTATTACGGTTGCTTATTGCTTCGTCCGCCGGAGGTTTGCGAATTCGAAGACTACGAAAATCCCTTCATGCTCGATAAAATGATGGGTGCGTTGGGAGCCGATGTGAAGAACTGGTCATACAAGACGGATTGCTGCGGCGGGTCGCTTTCCATCAGCAAAACAAAAATCGTAGTCAATATGGTTGACAAACTCATGAAAGCCGCCAGAGAAGCGGGCGCGAATTGTGTCGTGACCGCCTGTCCTTTGTGTATGGCCAATTTGGATATGCGCCCCAGCAAAGGACTGAAACTGCCGATATTCTATTTTACCGAGCTGATTTCGCTGGCGCTGGGTGTGGAAGGTGCGCCGGAGACATTAAAATCGCACATGTTCGATCCGCGCCCACTGCTTAGTGAGCTGAAACTTATTTAATTAGACCCAGACTGCAGAAATCCCGATGTAGCGGGATGAACTGAAGCTTGCAGGTCGAATTGTCCCGGAAAGCGAAGCGATTCGGGATTGAGTCAAGTACATAACCACTTTTGGCAAATGGTAATAAAGGAAGAAATATGGAAAAACGCTTAATCAAAAAGAATACACTTACGGGAATTGCCGGAAAGATGGCGGACGAATTCAAAGTCTGGGCTCCGGTAAAGCAGGAAGAAAATGTTATTTTTTCACCTCTGGAAAAAAATGAACAGCCGTTCTTTGCTTATCTTAATTCGAAAAATGCTCCCAAACAGATTTTCTTTCCGCACACGGAAACACTGATGAAGTATACCAGCACCCCGAAAGGCATGGTTTTCGCGGCGGAAGAAAATAAAGCCGATAAAACGGTTCTGTTCGGTGTGCGTCCCTGCGACGCTCACAGTTTCGCGCTTCTCGACATGCTTTTCGATCAGGAAAAATACAAGGATCAGTACTATATAAACAAGCGAAACAACACCACAGTCATTACTCTCGCGTGTGTAGAGCCGCCTTATGCAACCTGTTTTTGCACATCAGTGGACGGAGAACCGGTTGACGATAAAGGCGCGGACATTCTGATTACCGATATCGGCGATAATTATCTGGTGGAATTTGTGACGCCCAAAGGCGAAAAACTGGCCAATTATTTTGGCGAAACCAAAGCCGATGCTGCGGCTGAAACAAAGAAAAAAGAAATTGCGGAAAAAGCAAAACAGGCCATCAAATCGAAAATTCCGGCGCATGAAATAAAGCCGATTCTGGATGTGAATTTCGAAAATCCCATCTGGGCGACGATTCACGGCAAGTGCCTGGCCTGCGGCACCTGCACCTGGATGTGTCCCACCTGCCATTGTTTCGATATCAGCGATGAAGTTAAGGGAAACGACGGCGTGCGCATCCGCTCCTGGGATTCCTGTATGTTCCCGCTTTTCACCAAAGAAACATCGGGGCACAATCCGCGGACATCACAAAAAGAAAGATGGCGCCAGCGTGTCATGCACAAATTTAAATATTATGTGGATAATTTTAATGCGATTGCCTGTGTCGGCTGCGGACGCTGTGTTATGTCCTGCCCGGTTAATTTAGATATTCGCAAAGTTGTTGAAGACATTGCAAAAATAAAATGATGGAGTCAGTGATGCAAAACCCTTACATACCTTATCCCGTTGAGGTCATTAAAATAATCACGGAAGTCGACACGAAAGACATCAAAACCTTCCGTTTCAAATTCGTCAATCCGGAAGACGAAGCAAAATTCAGCTACATTCCCGGTCAGTTCGGCGAGCTGTCCATTTACGGCAAGGGCGAATCGCCCATCGGTATTGCTTCCTCGCCCACGCAGAAAGGTTATGTCGAGTTCACTGTGCAGAAAGCGGGCGTAGTCACAAGCGCTTTGCATGAAATGGAAGAAGGGACATTAATGGGTTTGCGCGGCCCGCTGGGCAATTCCTGGCCGATTGAGTATCTCGAAGGGAAAAATATCGTTATTGTCGGTGGCGGTTTTGCCTTTACCACATTGCGTTCTCTTATCAATTACATGATATTTGAAGATAACCGCAAACGTTTCGGTAAAATTACAATTATTTATGGCGCGCGCAATCCCGGTTTGTTGATTTATAAAGATGAACTAGAAGCCTGGCAGAAGCGCGATGATCTGAACGTCAATATCACCGTGGATAAGGGCGATGCCACATGGAAGGGCAGGGAAGGGTTCGTTCCCGCGGTTTGCAAGGAAGTCGCTCCGAGCGCCGAAAACGCCGTAACGGTTATCTGCGGTCCTCCCGTTATGATTCGCTTTACGCTGCCCGTATTTTTTGATTTGGGATTCTCGAAAGAAAATATTATTACCTCTCTCGAAATGCGGATGAAATGCGGCATCGGTAAATGCGGCCGCTGCAACGTCGGCAGCAAATATGTCTGCAAAGACGGGCCGGTGTTCTCGCTGGCGGAGTTGGATAAGCTGACAAAAGAATACTAACTTAAGATTTGAAATTACAAGAAAAAAGGGAGCTCCGTGCTCCCTTTTTTTGTATGGCTATTTTCCTGATTATTATTTCTTCTTCTTGGACTCAGCCTTTTTGGCATCTTTAACTTCGACGGCTGCCGCTTTCATGGTATATTCAATCGTAACCTTGGAGCCGACCTTCAAATCGCCGGTAACTTTCGTGGCGGCGTCACGGCCGATTTCCCATTTATCCTTGCCCTTCTGAACAATGATAGTATCCGCTGTCACCTCCAGCACCGGACCGGTTACCTGATAAGTTTTGGGTCCTGCGGCAAAAGTTACTGCCGCTACAAACAAAAACGCACAAGCAAAAATCAAAATATTTTTCATAAATATTACCCTCCGTTTTAAAATTTAAGATACATAAGGCTTATTTGACAGTGATATAATCTTTAATGGCGTTAAAGGTCATTTCTTTAATGCCCTTAATCTTCATTACATCTTCAATTTTATTGTAAGGCCGGCCTTCAATGATGGCCTTGGCAGCTACGGGGCCGATTTCCGGTAGTTTCTCAAGCAGGGACTGATCCGCCGTGTTAATATTTACTTTTGTGCCCGGTGCGAGTTTAGCGGCGGCTGAAGATGCGGATTTGGCAGCTGTGGTTAAATCACCGGTTGCTTTGGTAAAATCTGTTGTTGTTTTTGTCGCGGTTGCGGCCAATCCGGCGGCGTTTCCCTTGCTGACTTTGACAAAAGGTTTTATTGCCGTAATTGTTTTGGCGGTCAATCCTGCCCGGGAAAGTTCACTCACTGATTTGTAGGGGCGTTTGGCGATAATCTTTTTTGCCGTTGCCGGGCTGATGCCTTTGATAGCTTCCAGCTCTTTTTGTGTTGCGCTGTTAATATCCACCGGAGTGGCGGCATGCAGGGGGATTACTACTGCTCCAATAATAAACAGTGCGCTAAACAATAACGCAAATGATAATGAATAGTAATGTTTCAACATATTAACCTCCTGAATTATAAAACATTTATCTGCCGGTATTGACAGTTGCCTTAAATAGCTACCAAAGTCCTCTGCGGTTGTCAAAGCTATTTGCCGTGCTTTAATTACGAAAACAAATTTAAATAAGCAAATATTATCAAATATTTACAAATATTAAGAGCGTTAACTTTAAATAAAGATGGCCCGAAGCGGAGAAAGTAAACTAATTCTGCGGCGGCACATCAAACCTGATCTACTCGGCAACTGTCAGCCCCTTTGCCCTTAAGTATTCTTTGACATCCTCAATTTTGAGCATCCGGAAATGAAAAACCGAAGCGGCAAGCAGAATGCTCGCGCCGCCATTAACTACCGCCTCGTAAAAATCTTCCAGTTTCCCGGCCCCACCGGAGGCCACCACGGGCAAAGTAACGGCGGAAGAAATGGCCTTTGTGTATGCGATATCGTAACCAGCCTTGGTGCCGTCTCCATCCATACTGGTAGGGAGAATTACGCCCGCGCCCAGTTCCTGGCATGTTTTTGCCCATGCCACCGCATCTTTGGCTACGGGAAGCGTGCCGCCGGACACCACCAGCTCAAAGCCGGAAGGCATCGCCTTGTTTCTTTTGGCATCAATGGCCACGGTTATTTTAGCAGCGCCGAATTTTCGGGCGGCCTGCCGCACCAGCTCCGGATTTTTCACCGCGGCGCTGTTCATGGACACTCTGGATGCTCCCGCTCCCAGAACCATTTCGATATCGTCAAGCGATGAGATGCCTCCGCCCACTGTCAGCGGAATCGTCAGAACAGAGGAAACTTTTTTTACCCATTCCAAACGTGTCTTGCGGTTTTCCAGTGTGGCCGCAATATCGAGCATGGCAAGTTCGTTTGCTCCTTCGGTCTGATAGAATGCCGCATTCTCTACCGGATCCCCCGCATCCTTGATGTCCACAAAATGAACGCCCTTCACCACGCGGCCGTTTTTCATATCCAGACAAGGCATAATTTTAATAGGTTCCATGAAAGGCTCCCTTCTTGCACGTTAATGATTTTTACTGTCTGACAAATGGCGGCAAATCTTAAATCGAAGCTCTCCGGAACGCAACTAAAATATTTAAAGGCGCTTATTCGGCGGGCAAATTGATATTATTATTTTAGTGCTTGAAACTGGTGGAGATTTCAATTAACTATAGATAATTAAATTTCAATCTAAAGGAGCCGCCATGAATAAAATTAAAGAAATTAAAGCAAGCACGATGAATGTGAAAAAATTTATTGACGAAAAAGTGCGTGAAATCAGGGAAACAGTCGGTGACGGTCTGGCGATTAACGCTCTTTCCGGCGGCGTGGATTCATCAGTCGTTACGGCGCTGGGGCATCGGGCGCTTGGCAGGAGACTGAAAACATATTTCATTGATAACGGCATAATGAGGGAAGGGGAGCCGGCCAGAGTAGCCGCTGCTTTTAAAAAGCTCGGCATTCAAATCGAAGTCCTCGACGCATCCAAAGAATTTTTTTCCGCTCTTAAAGGTTTAACCGATCCCGAAGAAAAAAGAGAAGCCATTACCCAGACGTTTTATAAAAAAATATTCAGCAGGCTGGTGATAAAAAGCAAAGCCAAGTATCTGCTGCAGGGCACCATCCTGACCGATGTGGATGAAACCGTCGCGGGGATTAAAAGACAGCATAATGTTTTTGCCCAACTTGGTATTGATCCGCAAAAAGCCTTCGGTTATAAAATTCTGGAGCCGCTCATCGAGTTGCGCAAAGACGGAGTGCGTAAAGCTGGCAGAGGATTGGGTTTACCCGAGAGCATGTTTGACCGGATACCGTTCCCCGGACCGGCGCTGGCCGCCCGCGTCATCGGTGAAGTCACACCCGCCAGAATAGCATTGGTCAAAAAAGCTACCAACATTACGGAAGCAGCCCTGAAAGATGTCAAGGCATTTCAGTATCTGGCCATTCTCCATGAAGACCGGGTGACGGGTATGCGCAATAATAAGAGAGTGTTCGGCAATCAGATTGAAATCCGCTGCTGGGACAGCCTTGATGCGCGCACGGCCCGTCCGACCAGGCTTTCTTTCGATATTTTGGAAAAAATTGCCGCGAAAATAACCAAAGATATCCCGGAGGTGGTGAGCGTCACTTACAATATTACCACTAAACCGACATCCACCATCGAGGCCATTTGATTTTTTCCGCCGCACAATTTATATAAAAAAGGCGGTCTCAATTTGAGACTGCCTTTTTTATGGTACTTATTCTCCATAAGTTAGCCGCGAATGCTATTCAAAGTACCGGCAGAGACAACGGAGGGTGGAAGTATTTCTTATCTGCCGGGAACCACAATACGGGAAGCTTCCTGCCGCTGCATTTCCTTGGCCTCGGCAATCATCTCCTGAACTGTTTTTTCGATAGCCGCGGGCAATTTCTCCGCCGCTTCGCCGAGATTCTTCGCTCCTTCAATCAGACATTGCACGGGAATCGGTCCATTGGGGGACATCAGCTGGGTTATTCCCATAAAAATGGATTCCCTGCTTTCATCAGGCGAGCCGTCAATCTTGATGGGTGCGAGACGCCGGATTGTTACAAAGGTAAGGTCCGTAAAAGACTCTTCCCGATAAAGGTTACTGGTGTTGATTTTAATGTCGGCAATTTTCGTTTCGTTCGCACCGTTCATAGCATTTATCTCCTGTTTTTGTATTTGGCTGTTTGCTCGTACGTTAGCTTTCCCGGGATAATGACGCCGCTATAAAAGTCCTACCGGGAAAAGCATTGGTGAGCCTTACGTACACCGAAAAAGGTAAAGGGTCAATAATATTCGACGAGATATTTTTCAGTGCAGAAGTTTCCTGAAGATCGCACCCAGAACGTATCTTGCCAGAAGGCCGATATAATGCGGGGCGCGGGCAAGCCAGGCGCCGGCAATAAAGACTACGTATGAAAAACCATAGGTCACAGGACAGCCGATTGCAGCGATCAGCGGCTCCTGCATCCAGGCAGCCAGAAAAATCAAGGCAGCCACGGCCGGCCAGCCGATCAGGTAGCTTAATCCCATCAGAATAAGTCCCGCTATCAACCGTGGTGTAGGACGTTCACGAAATTCCGTGAGATCTGCCGGATGTTCAAGTGTTTCCCGGATATATTTGTTTTCAGCAAGGCGGCCGATTATTTTTCGCAACATGGCCGAAAATATACGGGGAGACAATTATTGTCAATAATAATCAGCATCCGGAAGAGGGATTTCGACAACCTAAAAAAGAGGAAACTTTTCCTTGGTGTTTATTGACAAGTTATGGAGCCTATATTATACACAGCCTTCGCTTAAGGACGCTTAAAGAGATAGATAATCATGAATCCTGCTGATGCAAATATTGGGATGAAAAATCAGGCCAATGGTTGGGATTATTTCGATAGTATTTATTGCATTTCACTGGAAGAACGAGAAGACAGGCGTAAAACGGCTGCCGCCCAGTTCTCCAAAATCGGATTGGCAGACAAAGTTGAATTCATCATCGTCAAACGTCATCCCAGTAATGTCGAACAGGGCACTTATGAATCCCACATGACCTGCCTGCAAAAAGGATTGGCCACGGGGGCTAACCGAATCGTTATTTTCGAAGATGATGTTATTTTTGACCGCTTTAACCCTGATAGCTTCCGGCAATGCACCCGATTTCTTGCCGCACACCCCGATTGGCAGGTTTTCCTGATGGGGGCGCTTCTCCGTTCCAGCCGAAAAACCGAAGAGCCCGCTGTGCAAAAAGTCGAATACCAGAGTCTGGCCCATGCTTATGCTGTAAACAGGCCTTACGCCGAAACGATGGCTTATAAGCCTTGGGAAGGGATTATTATTGACACTATCTTTCGACCCCTGACCGATCACATATATGCTGTCAATCCAATGTTTGCCTTTCAAGGGGATTTATCCACAGACAACAAATACCCGTGGCTTTACCGATTCCGGAGATGGTTCGGCGGTTTGGAACGAATTCAAAAGATGAACGAATTCTATCTGCATCATAAGTTCGGGATTATTGCCGTCCATATTCTACTTCTGCTAACTCTCGTGTTTTTTTTAATTGTAAACGTCGCTATTCAGATTAAATAGCCGATTAAACAGAATTGTCCATGGATGTTGGTGGTGACGGGATTTTATCAGCTATTTTGCGGAGTCTTATCGGTTTTGCTGTTTTCGAGCTGGTCGAACTGGGCAATGATATCTTTCAGTTCCAGATCATCATTATCTTCCAGAATGATATATTGCTGGCCTTCTTCATCTTTAATAGGTACGTTCTGTGTCTTGTAGGCATCATCCACCGAGGCAGTATAAACGACATCCTGAACGGCGTTAGGATCAATAAGAGAGGAAATGTAGTCCAGTTCCTTGGAAGAATGTGATCCCATGCCGAAACTTTTGTATGGATGAATAAAGGACGATATTTTGTTGATAAACTCCTGCTGGTACAGATTCATCGTAAACATGCCTTCGTTTCTGCCGGTCAGCATAATGGTTTCCAGCTGGGTAAGTTTATTTTCGCGAATACTGCTGCGAACCGATGACGAACCCCTTGTTATAGAGAGAATAGGCACACGGAAACCTGCTTTTTCGATATAAGTCAGTTG
>JAKLDS010000073.1 GCA_022703375.1 Deltaproteobacteria bacterium
CGGGATTTTCTTTTTTTCCTGTTCCTTCAATTTTTTCACTGCGTCGAATTGCCGCTGAATATATCCTTCATACTTTGTCTCGATTTCCACCTGCTTTTTCACAAATGCATCATCAATTGATTGCCAGCCCGCAAACACGGACAAATCATCGTAAGCCAGTTCATATCTTTTCAAAAGTCCATGCAGCGATGTTTGATTTTTAATGGGCGGTGAATTTAATTTTTCCAGTTTTTCATTGACATCCGGCAGCGGTTTCACCTGCACGGTCTGCAATTGCATAATGTGATGGTATATTGATTTTACCTGCTCCTGCAAATCGGCATAGCATTCCCGTGCTATCAGCCCCAGTTCACAGCCTCTGCCCATGAGCCGGATAGTTGCATTGTCTTCGCGCAGAATCAAACGATACTCCGCCCGCGAAGTGAACATGCGATATGGTTCATCCACACCGCGCGTTACCAGATCATCAATGAGCACAGCCATGTATGCTTCGGAGCGGTCAAGAATGAAAGGCGGCGCTCCTTGCAGCGTCTGCACGGCGTTGATTCCCGCCCAGAGCCCCTGGGCGGCGGCTTCTTCATAGCCGGAGGTACCGTTGATTTGCCCGGCCAGATACAGTCCCCTGATCAGCTTGGTTTCCAGTGTTGGTGTCAGTTGCGTCGGCTGAACGAAATCATACTCAATAGCGTAAGCCGGGCGCATGATCTCGGCTTGCTCCAGACCTCTGACACTATTGACAATCTGCTGCTGCAATTCCAGCGGCAGGCTGTTGCCCAAGCCTTTGGCGTAAATTTCTTCTGTATCTAGCCCTTCATGTTCCAACACTACGGGATGCGATTCGCGCTCGCCGAAACGCATCACTTTATCTTCCAGCGACGGACAATAACGGGCGCTGACGCCTTTGATGATACCGGAATAAAGCGGCGATAGTTGAATATTATCACGAATCAGACGATGCGTTTCCGCCGATGTGGCGGCAAAATAGGAAGGCAGGCGCTCGGGGCGTAATGCTTTTGTCGTAAAAGAAAACGGCTGGGGAGATTCGTCGGAATCCTGCCGCGCGAGGCACGAAAAATCAATGGTAGATGCTTTAAGACGCGGCGGCGTACCGGTTTTCATCCGGCCTATTTCAAAACCAAGCCCTTTAAGATTATCGGCAAGCCCGATAGAAGCCAATTCGCCTGCTCGTCCGGACGGTATTTGAGAAACACCGATATGAACAAGTCCGTGTAAAAAAGTACCGGTCGTTATAATCACTTTTTTCGCCGCATAAAAAAATCCGCTCTGGTCAAGCACACCTTTGACTTCACCATCTTCCACGACCAGGCTCTCCACCATGCCCTGACGGATATGCAGATTCTTTTGCTTTTCCACTACAGTTTTCATGGCCAACCGGTAAAGCTGCTTGTCACATTGGACGCGTGACGAGTGCACCGCCGGCCCTTTGGATTCATTCAGGATGCGAAAATGCAGGGCTGTCTTATCGGCAATTTTACCCATCTCTCCGCCGAGAGCATCAATTTCTTTCACCAGCTGGCCCTTGGCGAGGCCGCCGATGGCCGGATTGCAGGACATCAGGGCAATCGAATCGAGATTGATATTGAAAAGCAATGTCCGGCAGCCCATCCGCGATGCCGCAAGCGCCGCTTCGCAACCGGCATGGCCGCCGCCGACCACTATAATGTCGTAGCTGTTGTTCAATGATTCCTCCTTGCACTAGTCAAGGTTTAATAGTATTCCTGCAAAAAAAACACAACTAAAAAGAGGCTCTCTTGATTGAACCCGATTTCTTAAAAGGTGGCAAGCGTTATAACGATTTAAAAAGCTACTGGCGCAATTTGTTCGGCTGCAATGTGCACAAGCTGCAAATTGATGCTGGATTTACCTGTCCCAATCGCGACGGCCATGTCGCTTGCGGCGGATGCATCTATTGCGATGGACGTGGCTCCAAACTTCGTCAGTCAGGTTCTCTGCCGGATGTTGCCGCGCAAATCCAAAACGGAAAAAAGTATTACGAAGGAAAAGCGGATAAATTTATCGCTTATTTCCAGACCTTCACCAACACCTATGCGCCGGTTGACAAGCTGAAGCTGCTTTATAATGAAGCCTTAAATGAACAAGATGTTATCGGCCTGGCGATCGGGACAAGGCCGGATTGTCTGCCCGACGCCACAATAGATTTGCTGAGCGATTACGCAGGTAAGTATCATGTCTGGGTCGAGCTGGGTCTGCAATCAATTCATGATAAAACACTGAGCTTCATCAATCGTGGCCATGACGTACGACAGTTTTATGATGCGGTACACAGATTGTCCGGCCGCGGCCTTAATATCTGCGTGCATATCATCATCGGTTTGCCGGGTGAAAGCGACGACGATATCCGACAAACGGCAAAAGCAATCAGCTCTCTGCCGGTTAATGGCATTAAAATTCATTCGCTGCTGGCTTTGGCGGGAACGCGCCTGGGTGAAATGTACAAAAATGGTGAAGTATCTCTGATGACCAGAGACAAATATGTATCGCTGGTTTGCGATGTGCTGGAAATTCTGCCGCCGCACATGGTAATTCAGCGCCTGACCGCTGACGGCTACCGCGATATTCTGCTCGCGCCTGATTGGGTGAAAAACAAGCTGGACGTGCTCAACTCGATAAACATTGAACTTAAACGACGCGACAGCCGGCAGGGCCGCCGCCTGCCTCAGCAGGATTAATATTTTACTGTAAAGTTTGCATGAAAATTGCTAAATGCATCCGTGGATAAGCCTGGAGATACGGGAATGATTGCCATAATTGATTACAAAGCCGGAAACCTGACCAGCGTTGCCCTGGCGCTGCAAAGCATCGGTGAAGCATTTGTCATTACGGACAATATCGCAATACTGAACACTGCGGAGCGCATCATTTTTCCGGGCGTCGGCGCCGCCGGTGAAGCGATGGCCAATTTGCGCGCCAAGGGTCTTGACGAGTGGCTGCACAATTGGATTAAACAGGGAAAGCCGCTGCTGGGCATTTGCCTGGGGACACAGATAATTCTGACATTAAGTGAGGAAAACGATACAAATTGCCTCGGTCTTATCGCCGGAACAACAAAACGGTTTCCCGATAATCTGACTGATGACAGAGGAAAATTAAAAATCCCCCACATGGGATGGAACAACGTGAGTTTGCTCCGTCAACATCCGGTCTTTGCCGATATTCCGCCCGCTGCCGAATTTTATTTTGTGCATTCATATTATCCGGCGCCGGCTGATGAAGCGGTAATTTTAGGATGGACGGATTACGGTATCGGCTTTTGTTCAGTGCTGGCACAAAACAATCTTGTTGCGATGCAGTTTCACCCCGAAAAAAGCGGCCGATATGGTTTGCAGATTTTGCGGAATTTCTGCAAGTGGAGGCCGTCATGATAAGTAAGAGGATTATTCCCTGCCTGGATGTACGCGCCGGCTTGCTGACAAAAGGCATTAAATTCAAAGGCAACGTGGATATCGGCGATCCGGTAGCGGCCGCCCGGGAATATTACGAGCAGGGCGCCGACGAAATTGTTTTTTACGATATAACGGCTTCTTCTGAGGGCCGCGACATTATGATTGATGTGGTCAAAAGAGTTGCGGAAACCATTTTTATCCCTTTTTCCGTGGGTGGAGGAATTCGCAATCTGGAAGATATGCGCCAGGTCATCCTGGCGGGGGCGGAAAAGGTAAGCGTCAACTCGGCTGCCGTGGAAAATCCGGCAATTATCAGTGAAGGGGCGCAGGCTTTCGGCAGCCAGTGCATCGTTCTGGGAATGGACGTAAAAAAAGTAGCGCCATCCCGCAAAACGCCGTCGGGGTATGAAATTGTCATTCACGGCGGAAGAATTTTCACGGGAATAGATGCGCTCTGGTGGGCGAAAGAGGGGGAGCGCCTGGGCGCGGGAGAAATATGCTTAAACTCCATTGATGCCGACGGGACACAGGATGGTTATGAGTTAAATTTGACAGCGCTGGTTTCGGAGGACGTGAGTATTCCGGTTATCGCTTCCGGCGGTGCGGGACGTCCTGAACATCTGGCGGCAGCACTCCAGGAAGGAAGGGCCGACGCCGCACTGATTGCATCAATGGTGCATTATCGGACATACACGATTACCCAGATAAAACAATATCTTACCAATCAGGGAATCAAAACGAGAATGCTGTGGTAAGGACAAATGCCACTCTTGACAAATGTCCTTTTCTTTTCTTAGAATTTGTGTAAATTAATCTGAGGGCGAAGGATAAAATCAATGACACTCGCTGATAATGAAACCCAGGCTCCAGAAATCCCGATAAATCGTGATGAACTGAAGCTTGCAGGACGAATTATACTAAGCGCGTAGCGCTATGGTAAAACAAAGGCAATGAAGGTTAAAGCGAAGCTATTTGGGATCCCGGGGTTATATTCCCCCGCTGCTTGCGGTGGGGTAGTTCATTAATTATTTTTTGAAAAATCAGGAGGCAATAAAGTGGACGCAAAAAGGCATGAATTAAATATACAGCTGGCGCAAATGCTGAAAGGCGGCGTCATTATGGACGTTACTAATGTTGAGCAGGCGAAAATCGCGGAGGAAGCGGGAGCCGTTGCCGTTATGGCGCTGGAACGTGTTCCCTCCGATATCCGCAAGGACGGCGGAGTGGCCAGGATGTCCGATCCGGCGATGATTGCCGAAATTAAAAAAGCTGTTTCGATACCGGTAATGGCCAAAGCGCGCATCGGTCATTTTGTGGAAGCGCAGCTGATTGAAGCATTGCGGATTGATTATATTGACGAAAGCGAAGTATTGACACCGGCTGATGAAGAATGCCACATTGACAAAACAAAATTTTCCATTCCCTTTGTGTGCGGCGCCCGCAATCTGGGAGAAGCTCTGCGCCGCATTGCGGAAGGCGCGGCGATGATTCGCACCAAGGGCGAAGCCGGCACGGGAAACGTTGTCGAAGCTGTCCGCCACATGAGAACCATGAACCGCGAGATTCGTCAGCTGCGGGAGATGCCGGTGGAAGAAGTCACGGGATTTGCCAAACAAAACGGCCTGCCTTACGAGCTGGCCATGCAGGTCAAAGAACTGGGCAGGCTGCCGGTAGTTAATTTTGCCGCGGGCGGTATTGCGACCCCGGCCGACGCTGCTCTGATGATGCAATTGGGTTGTGACGGTATTTTCGTGGGATCGGGTATCTTTAAATCGGCCAATCCGCAGGCGCGCGCCCGCGCGATTGTCAAGGCAACCGCGTACTTCAATGATCCGCAAAAAGTTCTGGAGGCCTCCCTGGGGCTGGGTGAAGCAATGCCCGGCCTGGAAATAGGGCAAATCCCGCCGGAACAATTATTAGCCAAGCGAGGCTGGTAAGTTCCTTTGGCATCATGAATAACAACCAGAAAAACATAAAATCAGGCGCAATCGGTGTTCTTGATTTGCAGGGCGGTGTTTTCGAACACCTGATTCATCTGGAGCGCTTAGGCGTTGCCGGCCGCCGCGTCAAATATCCCCCCGACCTGGCAAATCTGGCCGGCCTGATAATTCCGGGCGGCGAAAGCACCTGCATTTCCCGCCTGCTGAATATTTTCGAAATTAAGGAACCCCTGCTTGCCGCCTATCGTGCAGGCATGAAAATCTGGGGCACCTGCGCCGGGGCAATTCTGGTAGCCGGCGAGGTCACAGGCGAACAAGCCTGTTTAAGCATTATTGATATTGCCATAGAACGCAACAGCTTCGGCAGCCAGCTCGACAGTTTTCAGAAAGAAGCGTTGATTCCCGAAATCGCCGCCGAGCCGTTGCCTCTGACATTTATCCGCGCGCCAAAAATACTCCGCGCCGGGCCGGATGTAAATATTCTTTTAAAGGTTGACGATTATATTGCGGCGGCGGAAAGCGACAAGGTTCTCGCTACCGTGTTTCATCCGGAATTGACAGGGTGCATCGCTCTGCATCGCTATTTTGCGAAAAAGTGCGGCCTCACTACGGAAACTGATAAAAAGACAGCCATTGACCCTCTCTGGAAAAATGAAAGCTGGACAAAGCTGGCGCGCATAGCGAAGTAATACCGGCGGGGATAAAACCTGTTGCCAAATCAGTCAATGTGATGTAAATATCAATCATGGATGTCCGATTCATTAACCCCTTTCTTTACGGCACTGTAGAAGTCTTAACCAAAATGGCTTTTCTGGAACCAAAAGCCGGCAAACCTTATGCAAAACGCGATGATACAGCCCGCGGTGATATTTCCGGAATAATAGGCATGACCGGAGACGCCGTTGGTTCTCTGGCTATTACTTTCGAAGAACATTGCATCATGGGCATTGCCGGTAATATTCTCGGCGAAAACATAACGGAAATGAATAAATTGGTTTTTGATTCCGTAGGCGAACTGACCAACATGATTTCCGGAGCCTCGCGCAAATTAATGGAAAAAGAAAATTTAAAAGTATTTGCCGCGATTCCTACTATTGTTTACGGCAAAGGCCACACCGTCAGACATATAATTAAGGGCCCCAGTATTGTTATTCCCTTCAAAACCGATAAAGGAGAATTTGTCCTTGACGTCTGCCTCAGATCGCAGCTTCAACCCAAAGAAGAACAGGCCCCCGTGCAGCAGCCGGCAACTTCCAAAGCGGACGAGCATAAGGCATTTGATGCCAAAGCGCTCAAACCGGCTGTTTTTGGCAAACCCAGCATGCCCCAGGCAGGGCCCGGAATATCACAGGAGAAGATTGATATGGACTTGAATAAATCACCGCTGCTTGACCAGAAGGATGTTGGAGAAAGGCTTGTTCAACTGAAGAAGATTCTGGCGGAAACAATCAGTACGAGGGATGCAATTCTCAAGCAAATGAAAGAGCAGCCTTTCATGGAATATACGCAAAGAATGCGTTATAAAAAAGCAATCCCCGCTTATGACGCTAAAATCAAGAGGATGAAACTGGATATTTCGGCGGCGGAAACGATTGCGAAAATGTCCAATGAGGACTATCAGAATCCGACAATTAAACCTCATTTCCAGCATTATCCGAATGTCAGCGACCCGAAGAAGAAGTAAGCTGAACGCGTGCCGAACAACGCATGAAGATCGTGCAAAAAATCGAAGCTGATTTCCGTGCCGCCGCAATTGAATTCGGCAGGCTGTCTTCTTTGTCTTCTCAATCCGGGGCTATTTTAACCATGACTTCCGGCATTGCCGTAGACGACCTCAACTGGATCTGGAATAAAAAAAGTCTGACTCCGGACCACAATAATGAAATTACAAAATTAAAAAATCATTTCCGCGGATTATCGCTGCCTTTCTGGTGGTGGGTTTATCCCGGCGGTCAATCCGCAACAACCAAAAAGATATTGCAGGAACAGGAATTCCGTTTTTTAAAAGAAGTGCCCTGCCTGGCGGCCCGGCTTAATGCTTCGCCCGGAGCATTATCCGACCAGGACAAACTTGAGGCTGTTACAATAAATGCCGTCGCCTGCCGGGAGGATTTGTTGTTATGGGAGTTATTGTCTTTTCGCGGTTTTGCCATGCCGCGGGAAACAGAAAAACAATACTCCACCTTTGTTAACTCCTGGAACGTGCCCGCCAATCAACACCTGCGTCTGTTCAACGCTTACGCGCACGGAAAACCGGCAGCAAGCGGTCTGCTTTTGTTTCACGGGAAGACCGCCGGCATTTACTTTCTTTCCGTGTTGCCGGAATGCCGCGGGCGGGGCATCGGCCTGGCATTGACTGCTGCGCTTCTTCAATACGCCCGTAAGAAGGATTATCAACTTTGCGTATTGCAATCTTCAGAAGAAGGATTCAGCGTTTATCAGCGCGCCGGATTTCGGCATTACTGCTCTGCCGACATCTATGTGCCGGCTGATCAATTGTAATCTGTCTGCTATTTTTGCTGCAGCTCGACAAGCCGGCGTGCGAGTTCGGGCATGTTGTCGAGCAGTTCATCTTCACTGCCCGTTTTGCATTTTAATGACCCCAGCGCTATCGTACCCAGGGTTTTTATATTGATGCGCTTGGCCTGGATAACGCTCAGCGAACCCAGCACGGCAAAGTTGCCCGTTATGGCTTCGCTGGCAGCCATCCATTCGCCCAATTTTATGGCTTGCTTTTCATTGACGAGGCCGGACTGTTGTAATTTAAGTTCCTCCATAACCTGCGCCATATTTTCCCTGTTAACCAGCATAAAGCCGCCCAGCTTGTAGAGCTCTTCCCGCAAAGCTTCGGTAAGAATTAATCCGACAATCCGTAATTGCTCCGCAGCTTCAAAATCATAAACAACAACACGGGAACCATCCTGTTTTTTGTCCCGGTCGGATAAAGCCTTTTCCAGTTCCTTCTCAAAGGCTAATTGGTTTGCCTCCGGTTGCTTGACTTCTTTTTTCTGCTTTTCGTTCACCAGGGCTGCGGTTTGGCGCGGCGGCTGTTGCACAGCGGCGCCTTTTTCGCCTGCTGAAATTACTTTCTTTTCTCCGGGCTTCACCCTCTCTTTATTTATTGCCGTACGCAACAAGTCGCTTTGCGCGCTCCGGAAAAGCGTTTGATAGTTTATCCTGATCATTTCATCAATGGCGTCCGGGACAGCCAAACGGTGAGGAAGGTAATTGGAAACATTAAATTGACTGCCGGTATGCAAATTAAAGAGGCTCATATCCTGTTGTAAATTTAACTTATAACTGCGCTCAACACACAAGACATAATCGGCATGCAGCGATTTTCCCACCGCTTTGGCTAAATCCCAATCATTTTGTTTCCATTCCCAGCCGGCGATTTTCTGGTCGCCCAGAGCAGCCCGGATATCAGCGACTGGCACTACTTCATAGACACCGCGGTTTCTTAATACTCTGGCCGTTTTTCTGAACATGTTACGAATGAATTCTTCCTCGGAAACCTTCCAGAAACCGCTTTTCGGCATATCGGAAGTTATCGCAACAACGTAAACTCTGAGTTTGGCCGTGGGCGGCGGCTGGGGAATAGGATTGAACCTGACAGATGACAATTGACAGGAGTTTAAGAGAAAAGCGACTGTAAGAACCACCATGCATGTTTTAAAAAAATTTATTTTCATAACTTCTCCTTAAGACTGCATCAGGGTAAAGGCAACGCTGCAATTAAGCATTGATCTGTTTTTTTTCCTTGATTCTATCTTTGGTTACACAATACAACGACTTTCCCTCCCGCACCGGACGATAGCAAAGATTGTCGGAGAGGCAGGCCGCCGGCGCAGTGTCCCCTGACCGCCAGCGGTTAATCAGCTCCGGTTCGTTGATTAACGGGCGGCACAAAGAAATAATGTCGCAAACGCCTTCCTGCAAAAATTTTTCCGCAATGTGAAGCGAGCGGATGCCGCCTACCAGCATTACCGGAATAGCCAGCTTCTGTTTGCATTTTGCGGCTTCATCTTTGTAATAGCCTTCTTTATCCGGAGATAATTTTCCCTGCCGCGAAGGAATGTTTTTCCCGGAAAATGCCGTTCCTCCGGAAAGTTCGATGGCATCTACGCCGCCTTCTTCCAGGAGACAAACCGTTTCCAGCAATTCCCGATCGCCGAAGCCTCCGGGTAAAAAATCAGAGGCATTCATTTTTATGGTTACCGGGAAATCGTCTCCAGTCAATGTGAAAACAGCTTGCAGCGTCTCCAGCAAGAAACGCGCGCGGTTTTCCACCGATCCGCCGTATTCATCTCTGCGTTTATTGAAGTAAGGCGACAAAAAAGAGCTCAACAGATAGCCATGCGCTGCATGGACCTGTATGCCGTCAAAACCGGCTTGCTTGGCGCGAAGAGCTGCTTGAGCAAAATCATCCGTTACTTTGCTGATGTCCAGTCTGGTCATCTCCCGGGAAAAAGAACCGTCATCTTTTTCATAAAGCGTCGGCCCCATCGGCGCATCCCCGGTTAATTCCGTAGCAGTGCGAATTCCCGCATGATTGAGCTGCATAAAAATCCGACCTCCCGCTTCGTGAACAAGGGTTGTCATTTTTGATAATTCCGGAATAAAATCGTCCTGCCATATTGCCAGTTGTTTTATTCCCGCCTTGCCTTTCGGGCTGATGTTGGAATGGCCGGAAATTATAAGTCCGACACCGCCTTTGGCCACGCGAAGAAGATATTCCGTCAGCTCCGGAGTGCAATAACCATCTTCCGTCGCCATGGCTTCCCACGTCGCTGAACGAACAAAACGATTTGCCAGAGTTAATCCGTTTATTGTAATCGGTTCAAAAACTTTCATGTATTTTCTCCCTGTTAAAGGTCATACAATTTTTCATCTACCCTTGCTTTTACCTTCGCTGACTTTTTCCCGCTCTGCAGCATTTTAAAAGGATCTTCTGCCGACAGCAGGTCAACCCTTTCCGTTTCCAGTATTTCAGCATCT
>JAKLDS010000074.1 GCA_022703375.1 Deltaproteobacteria bacterium
AAGAATATTTTGATAATGATCGCGTTTGAGAATAACGACGGCGCCGCTAGCAGCCAGACAGGTCAGAAATCTTGTCAGCGGGTCGGCGTAGTTCACCATATCGCAGTTGCGGTAACCGGAAGCAATCAAAACCCGGTTGATGCGTTTGTCCATAATCATCAAACCTTTAACCAGGTTAAAGGCCAGCATGAAAGTGCCGCAGCGTTGATTGATGTCGAAAGCATAAGCATTGGTGGCTCCGACATCATTTTGCAGTTTTATGCCGTAGGTCTGCATCAGTCTTTTGTCATATACTTCACCCGCCCAGATAACGAGATCAATATCCGTAGGTTTGATGCCAGCTCTTTTTATTGCAACGTTGGACGCCTTGACGGCCATTGCCACATTGTGATCTTCCGGTCCGCCAATGCTTTTAGCAATTAAACCGAACTTTTTTTCCAGAACATCCTGCGGAATTCCCGTTTTTTCAGACATATACTTCGCATCATGCCTTAATTCCGGAACATAAGTGCCCCAACTCTCCAAACCGACTTTTATTAGCG
This sequence comes from Deltaproteobacteria bacterium, assembly GCA_022703375.1. GTDB lineage: Bacteria > Desulfobacterota > Syntrophia > Syntrophales > Smithellaceae > JAKLDS01. Next base: position 543 of record JAKLDS010000074.1, read on the forward strand.
CTTCTCCTTTTGTCATTTTCTTCTCCCCTTAAAAAATTTGATTATTTAATATCTTCAATCCACACCGAATGGGAAACAAGACCAAATTCCTTCATCAGGTGACTGATGAAAAGAGCAGTGGCGCTCCCCTGAGCTTCTGCTTTTTTGGATTCCCAATACAAATGAATGCTCAAATCGTTAGCAACTTTCGCATTGCGATATAACTTAATTTCCCCGATTTCCTTGTTGTGGCTCGCTTCAGCTATTAGTTCATTTAACTGCTTTTTTAAAGAAGTATTATTGCCGTCAGCAGTCTGAATTTTTATCACTTCCGCCCATTTCATGTCATCAACCCTTGTTTAAATATTTTGATTTTCAGTTTATCCTTAAAATTGCTTCTTCAACCTGATTGTGTTGAATATTTATATAGCATTTAACGAGCCAGAAAAAAATATCAAGTATATCAATTAATTATTGTAAGATGAGTCATTAATTGCGAATAATCACAATGAATCGTTGCGATATATCGCAGTAATGGCAATAAATTGCGAAATACAGCAATTGCCAGAAAATAAATTCGTTATTGCCTTAACGGTAATTTTATGAAAATATGACTTTCACAAAGAGGCGTCTGATGGAGAAATTCTTTTCCTTTCAAAAATGTTCGGCGACGGAGCTGGACAAATTAGAGGCGATGCAATTACTGTTACGGGGAGTTAAAACGCCTTTTTCCCCGGGCGCTAACGTCGCCATCAAATTGCACTGGGGTGAAATCGGCAATAAGCATTTCCTGTCGCCTGTTTACGCGCGGGAAATTGTCCGCTGGCTGAAAGGATTGAATTTTAAGCCCTTTATTGTTGATACTACTGTCCTGTATTCGGGCGGGCGGCGTGACGGCGCTGAATCTTTAAGAACAGCCGCCAAACACGGTTTTACGGAAGATTATCTGGGTTGTCCCGTTTCCATTGGCGATGGGCTGGACGGAAAAAGTATTGTGGATATCCCGGCCGGTTATAAACATTTCTCCAGCGTTCAAACGGGAAAAGTAGTTGAGCAGGCGGAAGGCTTTGTGATTTTTTCTCACTTCAAAGGCCATATGGAAGCCGGATTCGGCGGGGCTATTAAAAATATTTCCATGGGTTTGGCATCAAGAGCGCAAAAACAACGGATGCATGCCGACGTGAAGCCGCAATTAAACGAGAAAAAATGCATCTTATGCGGAGAATGCGCCGAAGTATGCCCCACCGGCGCAGCGGTTATGGAAGATGGCAATTTTCCAACTTACGATTTAATCAAATGTATCGGCTGCGCCCAGTGCATTGCCATGTGTCCGGAAACGGCGCTGCGGATTATGTGGGAAACTGATTTTAATGTATTTCAGGAAAAGCTCGTGGAAACGGCGGCGGCCATCTGGCGGTTAATCCGGAATAAAACAATCGTGATAAATGCCCTGATTGATATTGTTACCGAGTGTGATTGCCTGCCCGGCAGTCATCCGCTGATTTCCGGAGACAAGGGCTTTATTGCCGCTTATCATCCCGTTATTGCCGACGCCGAAGCCATAAAAATTATCGGCTCTGCGGCCATAGATAAAGCGCATCCCAATCTGCCCTGGCAGAGGCAATTTTCTTACGCGCGGGAAATCGGGTTTATCTGATGATGAAAACTGTTTTGCTGCGGACAGCTCTGGCAGTTTTCGTTTCATTGCTTACGGCGGATTTGCTTGCCGCGGCGGAAAAAAAATTTCATCATGTGGCGGCAGCGCCGGTGGCGACGGTTAAAATAGTAAATTCCTTTCCCCATGACAAAGACGCATTTACCGAAGGACTTCTCTTTCATCAGGGTTATTTCTATGAATCCACCGGCCTCCAAGGCCAATCTTCATTGCGGAAAGTCGAAATAAAATCGGGGAAAATTATTCAGGAAATAAATCTCGCCCACGAATATTTTGGCGAAGGGATGACGATTCTCGGCAATAAAATCTATCTGCTTACCTGGCAGAATAAAACCGTCTTTATTTATAATTTGCGCGACATGCAGAAAACGGGAGTGTTTCATTATGAAGGAGAAGGGTGGGGCCTGACAACGGACGGGAAGAATCTTTGGATGAGCGACGGCGGCGAAGTTATTACCTGCCGCCATCCGCTTTCTTTTGCCATTATTGGCAAAATTATTGTGCGCGACGGGGATAAACCGGTGAAAAATCTCAATGAACTGGAATTTGTCCGCGGTGAAATCTGGGCTAATGTTTTTATGGAGGATGTCATAGTCAGGATATCGCCCCGGAGCGGAAAAGTGCTGGGCTGGATTGATTTGCAGCCGTTGTACTCTGCACTTCCCGCGATGGAAAGAAGAGATGTTTTAAACGGCATTGCTTATGACAGGGAGAAAAATCGCATCTTCGTCACCGGCAAGTTCTGGTCGAAAGTGTTCGAAATAAAAGTGATAGAAAAGTAATTAAATATTCTGTCGCTGTAAAAATAAGGCAGGGCAGAAAAGAGCAGCGCGAAAAGAGGGGCAATTAACTTATTGCCTGAATTGCACGAATTCATTCTCGCATAGCAAAAGAGAGAAGATCATATGAATATTTTTCTTGCTGATCATGAAAATGCTGAATATATGCAAGATTCAGCTCATTACTTTCTTCACGGCAACCTGCTTTGTATACATATGGTTTTGCTGGCTGCTTCTGAAATTTGGTATTCATTACGATCATCAAATATTAGTGTGCTTCGCCCGGCATTAGGCTACTCAACAAATGCGGCGCAATGAGGCCGCAGGCCAGGAGGGCAAAAGCGCATAAAAACAGAACTGCCGGCAGAAAATCAAAACCGGCGCTTCCCCATCGCGCGCCTTCCTCTTTTTCCTGCATATACATGGCCATGATAACCCGGAAATAATAATACAGGGAAACAACTGTGGCAATGACGGCAATAATAACTACCCCGAGATATCCTGCTTCAATACCCGACTTGAAAATGTAAAATTTGGCAAAAAAACCGCCGGTCGGGGGAATGCCGGCCAGAGAAATCATAAATACCGCCATGGCAAAAGCGACCAAAGGCCGCCCTTTCGCAAGCCCCGCCAAATCATCAATTGCCACATTACCGCCCTTTTCCCGCGAGAGGAAAACAGCAATACCGAATGCGCCCATATTCATAAAAACATACACAAATAAATAGAATAACAAAGCGGCTGCCCCGCTCTGTGGCAGAACCAGTATGCCAATTAACATATAACCTACCTGCGCGATTCCCGAATATGCCAGCATACGGATTAGCATAGTTTGTTTAAGCGCCGCCAGATTTCCCAGAACCATACTGCCGGCAGACATGACAACAATCACCGCGGTCAAAGTCTCAACCGTATAGAGGTTCATTATCATTCCCAGCCGGTAAATGACGGCAAACGCGGCTATCTTGGGAGCAGCGGCCAGAAACGCCGCAACGGATTCATCCGCGCCCTCGTAGGCATCGGGCGCCCACATGTGGAAAGGCACCGCGGCTATTTTAAATCCTAAACCGGCCAGAACCATGACCACACCGATATAAAATAATGCCAGCATGTGAAGCGATGATATGGTTGCGGGATAAAGCGAATCAAAATGCGTTGCGCCCGAAGCGCCGTAAATCAGCGCCAGCCCCATTAAAAAAACAGCGGAAGAAAATGAGCCGAGAAGGAAATACTTTACCATTGCCTCCATTTGCGCTTTGCCCGCACGGAACATCCCGACTAAAACATAAAGAGATACCGACAATATTTCCATGCTCAAAAAAACAATTAACAAATCACGGGCGGTTACCATCAAAATCATTCCGGCTTGCGCCACATAAAGCAAAAAATAAAATTCACCGGCGCGTTCATTGTCTTTTAGTTTTCCATGCGAAAACATAATTGCCAGCAATGCGGCAAAGAGCAGCAAAATGTAAAAAAGAAGGGAAGTGTTGTCCCATTTTATTGCGCCGGCAAAGCCTGCGACATTATTATCCCGGAAAAACGGCAGAAAGATAAAAAGGCAAAACAGAATTATCATCGCCGGCACAGACAAATAGCGGGACAGCTTTGCCGGGAAAAGCTTAAAAAATAAAAACAATATTCCCGCCGCCAGCAGAATAATTTCCGGTCCGACGCTGACGATATTGATATCAATTAATTGCATCTCGTTCATGATAATCACCTTTGGACATTTTGGGTAATTGCGGTTTTGTTAATGCCGGCCAAAACGGCATCCGATATTCCCGTTAATCTATCGAGAAAATAGGAAGGGTAAAGCCCGATAAAAAATAACAGTAAAATAACCGGGACCATCACCATATTTTCACGGGCCGAAAAATCGGAAAAAACCTTTGGCGTCGTCACCCTTGATTTTTCAAACATCACCCGCTGATACATCCAGAGCATGTAAATCGCTCCCAGAATCATCGTGGTCGCGGCAAGCGCGCCCAGCCACCATTTGTATTTAAATGCAGCCAGCAGCAGAAAGAATTCACCGATAAAGCCGTTGAGCCCGGGAAGCCCGATGGATGACAGTGTGACAATCATAAAAAAAGCCGCGAGCACTGGCAGCTTTTTTGCCAAACCACCCATCACTTCCATGTTGCGCGTCCCGGTTCTTTCATAAAGAGCTCCCACCAGAATAAAGAGCGCCCCCGTGGAAAGCCCGTGATTGACCATTTGCAGAATACCGCCCTTGATGCCGGCATGGTTTAAGGCAAAAATGCCGACAACAATTAACCCCATATGGCAAACACTGGAATAGGCGACAAGTTTTTTTAAATCGGTCTGCGCAAAGGCAACAAAAGCGCCGTAAATAATGCCGATTAAACCAAGAAGCAAAATGGCGTCCGTGAAGTAATTGACGGCATCGGGAAACAGGGGGAAACAAAAGCGCAGTATTCCGTAAACACCCATTTTCAGTAAAACACCGGCCAGCAAAACGCTCCCCGCCGTCGGCGCTTCCACATGCGCATCGGGAAGCCACGTATGAAAAGGGAAAACGGGAACTTTAATGGCAAAGGCGATAAAAAACGCGGCAAAAAGCCAGTATTGAATATTTGCCGGGATGGGCATACTAAGCCATACTGTGATATCAAAACTTATCACGCTGCCGTAAGCTCCGGCATAAACAGCCATCGCGATAATGGCGATCAGCATGAAAATGCTGCCCGCCATGGTGTAAATTAAGAATTTGATGGCGGCGTAACGCCTGTTCGCGCCGCCCCAGATACCGATTATCAGAAACATGGGGATAAGCATGGCTTCCCAGAATATATAGAACAAGATCGTGTCCAGTGCGACAAATACACCCAGCATGCCGCATTCCAGAAAGAGAAACGAAAAATAATACGCCTTTTCCCTGATGACGATTTTCTTCCAGGAAATAAGAACGGCCAGCACACTTAAGAAACCGGTTAAAGGCAGTAAGAACAGGCTCAGCCCGTCAATGCCCAGATGATAGGAAATTCCCCATGCCTGAATCCACGGCAAATATTCCTCCAGTTGAAAACCGGTTTGCGACGGATCGAAACACATTGTTGAATATATTGTTAAAGCAAAGGTGATAATTGATGTAACCAGCGCCGCCATGTTAACCGCAGTGCGATTGCGGAAAAAAAGCAGAATAACCGCTCCCGCCAGCGGCAGAAAAACAATCAGGGACAATACAGGGAAAGCTATTTGCATAATTTTCAACCTTTAAAAAGCCAGATAACAATTACGGAAAAAATCAGCACACCGCAAATAAACGAGCAGGCGTAATAACGCGTGTAACCGCTTTGCAGACTGGAAACAAAATGCCCCGCAACCATTGATATTTTGCCCGTACCGTTTACCGCGCCGTCAATAATCTTCTGATCAATAAACAATGAGCACCGTTTCGTGAGGCGATAAAAAGGCGCAACCAGAATGACATCATATAATTTGTCCATTTTAAGGCCTTGCAACAGAAACTCTGCCGCCCGTGGATAATTGTGCTCATAGGCCAGGACAGCCTCTCTGTTTCGGGAATAAGCGATCGCCGTGCGCCAGATAACGAATATCACGGCAATTCCCGCGATAATCATTAATATCAATTCCTGCATGTGGGCGGATGCCGATACTGCCGCATGAATGTTTTCCACCCCGGTAAAAGAAGGGGCAAGGAAGGAAGCGAATATGGTTTCCTTTGTCAGAAGCGGCAAACCTAAAACTCCCGCCACGGCCGCACAAAAAGCCAGCACAATCAGGGGATATTTCATGGCGGCAGCTATTAGATGAGGCTTTTCGGTAAAATTGCTTTGGCCGGAAAAAGCCAGGCCGTAAAGTTTCCCGCAGTATAGAGCGGTAAGCAAAGCGGTGGCAAAGCCAACCAGCCACAAGGATATACCGTAACTGTCAAACACTCCCCACAAAACGGCATCTTTACTGAAAAAACCGGAAAGCGGGAAGATGCCGGCCAGCGCCATCAATCCAATTAAAAACGTTTTTGCCACCGCGGGCAGACGGCCGGATAATCCGCCCATTTTATTGATGTCCTGTTCACCGTGCAAAGCATGAATCACCGCGCCCGCGCCCAAAAACAATAAGCCTTTAAAAATGCCGTGCGCCGCCAGATGGAAGATGCCGGCCATGTAATAACCAGACCCGACGGCGGCAAACATAAAACCAATCTGGCTGACGGTCGAATAAGCCAGTACTCTCTTTATGTCTTTCTGCCCGAGGGCTGAGATCGCCGCGTAAAGAGCCGTCACGAGCCCCACCGCGACAATAACCGGCAGAATAAACTGTGCCTGGCTGAGCAGGGGGCTTATCCGGCAAAGCAGATAAACACCGGCGTTGACCATGGTTGCCGCGTGAATTAATGCCGAAACCGGCGTCGGGCCTTCCATCGCGTCGGGAAGCCAAACGTGCAGAGGAAATTGTGCTGATTTTCCCATCGCGCCGATAAGCAACAGCAGACAGGCCGCGCCGATAATAAATATGGAGACTCCGTGCCCGGCATTCATGATTTCCGTAAGCTCGGCATAATTAACCGTGTTGAAGGTTATGATAATGAGCAGGATTCCCAGAATAAAACCCGCATCGCCGATCCGGTTGACAACAAATGCTTTACGTCCGGCGTCGGCGGCTGATTTCTTTTCATGCCAGAAACCGATGAGCAGATACGAGCAGAGGCCGACACCCTCCCAGCCGACAAAAGTCAGGATGAGATTGTCGGCCAGAACCAGAATAAGCATGAAGACGATAAACAAATTAAGATAGATAAAAAACCGGTTGAAGCCCGCATCTCCCGCCATGTATTTAATAGAGTAAATATGAATTAAAAATCCGACAAACAGGACAACGAGGACCATGACCAGCGAAAGAGAATCGAGTAAAAGGCCAATGTTCACTTCGAGCGCGCCCTCGGCAAACCACTGATATAAAATAACGCTGAATGTTCTTTCGCTCTGAGGCAGAGAGAGAAATTCCGGCAAGAGGCAAAGCGTAAACAAAAGGGCAGACCCCACGGCGGCGCACGCAATTATTGATGTTATCTTTTCGCGGAATACCCTGATGCCCGCCGTATTAATCAATACCCCGGCCAGGGGTAGAAAAATCAGTAAATATAAGAGCGATGAGAATGACGGCATATTACCTCTTCAGTAAATTCATTTTGCTGATATCCAGAGTTTTAAACATCCGGAATATTGAAACGACTATGGCCAGGCCTACGGCTACTTCCGCCGCCGCGACCGCCATAATCAGGAAAACAAATATCTGTCCTTCCAGGCCGTGCAGATAGCGGGAAAAGGAAACAAACACGAGATTAACGGCATTCAACATCAATTCAACCGACAGCAGCAATACAATGATGTTGTTGCGGACAAAAAATCCGACGGCGCCAATCGCAAAGAGAATAAAGGCCAGGCCTAAAAAATGATAAATTCCCATATTATTCCTTTCTGCCGATAAGCAAAGCGCCGACGGCCCCCGCCAGAAGAAGCACGGATACCAGTTCCAGCGCCAGTAAATGCCTGTTTAATAATTCCAGCGCCATTTCTTTTACACCAGCGGCGGCAGGCACTATATCACCGCCCGCTTCAGGCATACTCAGCCGCAATGCATACCAGAGAATACAGACAACACCGGCCACGGTAAGCACGGCCAAAGAGCTGATGATAAAGTTGCGATAGTCAACCGCTACTTCGCGCCGGATGTTTTTTATATTGAGCAGCATCACAACAAATAGAAACAAAACCACAATCGCGCCCACATAAACAATTATTTGAAACAAAGCGACAATATATGAACCCTGTAAAACATAAACACCGGCAAGTGAAAGCATGGTTAGAAGCAGACAGATGACGCTGTTTATGGCGCTTTTCATCATAATTACGCCCAGAGCGGACACAACCATTATTATACTTAAAATCCAGAATACCGCTTGTTCAATCATCCGTCATTCCCCTCACTCTGAACACTGCCTTCCAGCAGAATGCTTTCTGCCAGCATTAAATCTTTTTTATCCGCTGACGCCATTTCATACCCCGTCCCCAGGCAAATGGCGCCGACCGGGCAGGCTTCCACGCAAAGACCGCAGAAACAGCACCGGGTTAAATCCAGTTGATAGCGGGCCATCTTCCGCTTCCCGTCACTGCCCGTTTCCGGAGAAACCGATATGCACGAACAGGGACAGATTTTCTCACATAAACCGCAGGCAACACAAAGAGTTGCTCCGGCGGAGTTTTTCAATAAAACCATCCGGCCGCGGAATCGGTCCGGGAAATCCCATTTTTCCTCGGGATAACGCATGGTGATCGGTTTTGAGAAAAACCTTTTTAACGTCAGCATCAAGCCATCAAGTAACGGCCGCAATTTATACATGTCATTCCTCACGCAAAAGCGACGGCCAGAAACGCCGTAATCAAAATATTGATAAATGCCAGCGGCAATAATATCTTCCAGGAAAGATTCATCAGGTTATCATAACGAAAACGGGGATAAGTCGCCCGCACCCAGATAAAAACAAACAGCATAAAAAAGACCTTTAACAAAAACCAGATAAGCGGCGGCAAAAGAGGCCCGTGCCAGCCTCCCAGATAAAACACCGTCACCAGGCAGGATGCCAGAAGAATGTGCGCGTACTCCGCCAGATAAAAAAGACCGAATTTCATTGAAGAGTATTCCGTCTGATAACCGGCAACAAGTTCATTGTCACATTCATAAAAATCAAAAGGCGTGCGGTTTGTTTCGGCAAAAAGGCAAATAATGAATATCATAAACCCCAAAGGCTGTTTGACGATATACCACAAACCCTGCTGGGCATTGACAATGTCCACCAGACTAAACGAACCGCTGAGTGTTATAACGCCAACCAGCGCCAGTGCGAGCGGTAGTTCGTAACTCAACATCTGCGCCGCTGCCCGATAACCGCCTAAAGCCGAATATTTGTTATTGGAAGACCAGCCCGCCAATAAAACGCCGTAAACACCCACGGAAGAAATAGCCATTAAATATAGAACGGCAACCGACAGGTCAGCGACAAGAATACCGCCGGAAAAAGGAATAACGGCAAAACATAATAATGTTGC
>JAKLDS010000075.1 GCA_022703375.1 Deltaproteobacteria bacterium
CTAGTAAAATACTGGCAACATCCAGTAAAAGTGTATGAGGTTTATTTATATAACAAACATGTGATTGCAAAATGGTCGAGCTTATGATGATAGTTTTAAATGTGTTATGAGTCGGGAAAATGCCAGACCAGGGTCAAAATAGTATATTTTTACAGCTTGCAGCAGAGAGGGTACGGTAATGCGTTCGTCCAGGCAGCGCGATCAATATAGCCATTGCCTGCGTTGCTTTCTGCGCCGGGAAATCTGCATCTGTTCACTGCTGCCCACGGTGCAAACGCGAACGGAATTTATTATTTTACAGCATGTTTATGAATCCATACGCCCCAGCAATACGGGACGATTGGTAGCGCTGGCGATGCCGAATTCGCAAATTATTTCCTGCGGGGGTGGAAACCGTATCGGTCTTCCGCTTCTTGATAATGGGCTGCTGTTAAATCCGGCGACCTGGCTTCTCTGGCCTGATGGACCGGATAAAGGTTCGGATATTATCGAATCCGCGCGACCCGAAAGAGTTGTGGTTCTGGATGCCACATGGCAGCAGGCCAGGCGGCTGTATAGCCGGATAGCGGTATTGCGCACACTGCCGCGTCTGGTTCTGCCGGCGCCTGCTCAGCAAAGAAAACGGCTGCGCAAGCAGCATCGCTCGGATGGAATGTCGACAATCGAAGCGGTAGCCGCGGCTCTGGCAAAACTTGAGGGAAGAGAAACGGCAGAACCGCTGGAAAAGCTCTATGATGAGGTTGTGAGGCGCAAAAACGCTATTCGCTGGGGAATCAGGCAATCGGCAGCCGAGGATAAAGAAATTGTCGTGTCCTCATCTGTTTTATAAAATAATAGCAGATAGTCCGCACTAACTATTGTGCTGAATTTTCCGGATGGCGGTCTCCAGGTCAACTTTCATGGAATCGGCAATCTTCTTTTCGACGATATAAGCCTGGCTGGTATTCTGCCAGATGCGTTTCTTTATTTCTTCGGTGAAGCCGTAGCGTACAATGAGATCTTCCACCCGTTCCGCCAGGCTGACAATCTGGTCATGCATAACTCTTTTGTCAGCGTAGTAGATTATCTCCCTTTCATCCAGTTTTTCCTGCAGATTGAAATCAAGAAGAATGACATGCTGCTCGACAATCTCGCCGATGCGCGCGAAACCCAGTTCCCGCAAAAGTGTTCCGCCGGATTCATCATGCCGCTCTCTTGTTTGCAGAGCTCTTGTTTTTGTTATGTCATGCAGCAGCGCCGCCGCCACAACCAGATTCCTGTTAATTGATACCCCGTTTTTCAGATTATCCGCTATCGCGAGGGCTACACGCATCACCTGCCGGGAATGGGCGGCGATGTTCGGCAACATGCAATATTCCACCATTAGACGAGCACACTCTTCCAGCGAAGGTATTCTGTCTGAAGAATTTATAGGAGTATTTGCCATCTTTCACCTTCCCGGTATCCTTTAACATATCTGAAATCAGACTTCTTCTATTTTTTGAATATTAATGAAACTCTCATACAGATTTCATTGAAATATTGTGGTTATTACCAGCGATTTGAGACTTTGATTGTTCCGCTAAATAAGCTTATACGCAGACCATCATTAAAACCGGCAGTGTATTATGTGCCGTCAGGACAGGCGGAATATCCTGTCGAAGTGACTTCATCGCTCAAGGAAGGGCCGATGCCGGACAATATTAAATAGCAGGGCAGCAAGCTTTTCATTGACATGCAATGCTGTTTTTCCTATAGTTACAAAGCCGGAGTATGTTTATAAACAATTAACAGAAATATTCTCAGGTGATTTCTATGATTCTGAAAAAGACAAATGAAAAATTCCTGATTGGCCAGGCTCTTGTCAAAGAAGGCATTATTAATGAAAAACAGTTGCAGGCAGCGCTTGATTTCCAGCGGGATGAATTCAAGAAAGGCCTGCAACAGTGGATTACTCCTCTGGGCAATGTTATCAATCATCTTTATCATGTGCCGATTGAGCAAATTGAAGATATTTTTTTCCGCCATTATCTGATTGATCTCGTCAGAGACGAACTGTTAAGCACTATAATCAACGACAGGTTTCTGCGGCGGAAAAAGATTAATTTTGAGGATTTCATTGACGATATCGAAATCCAGTTGATAAATTACCGCCGCTTAAAGGCGGAAACCGTATACTTGAGGGAGCACGGTTCCCGAATAGTGTTTGAAAGTTCGGAATGTCATGATTACAGAATTCAGGGATTGGCAAACGCCGTAATCAAGATAACAAATAATCAGAGTATTGACAGCAAAGTCCATTTTACCTATACGGTAATGATTAAACACCTGCATCTGGAAGGTGAACTCGCGGAAATGGGCATCAGAGAAACGCTGGCCGAGATATACGATAAAATTTCGGTCCAATGATGCCGGGGCAGTTCAGCTGATCATGTAAATGACCTGGGGCAAAAGCCAAGCTGCGTATTGGCAATTCATGCCCGGTTGTTTCCGGGGAGATTAACTGAGAAATCAGGCTGATTAATTATCCGGAAGGAGTAACCGTTTGCTATGGCGGAAATTGCCTATACAGCTTTTGGCAGAAATGCGCTTTTATCAGGCCTCATCTGCCATGTAGTGGCCATCGTTGTTTCCATAATGACTGCTTTCGGCCTCCCGCTTTATTTCAGCATTGTATTTCCCTTATCATGCCTGCTGCTGATTGCCGGTGTCTGGGCGGAATTGCGATACCGGGGCTACCGGTCTCTCACCGGCTGGCGGTTCTATCTGATGGCGGCGGTGACAGTTCTTCCCGTCATCGGGGTGTTGCTGTTATTGTTGCTGCTATACCGTTATCAGAAGAAAGAGAGGGAAGAGCGAGACTGTTTATCGGGATTGCTGCCCGCTATCTTCAGATTAAAGGCCAACTCCATGGGCATTTTAGCCCTGATTCTTTTTCTTTTTATTTTATTTGTCGTTATCAACGCTCAGGATGATCCTTACTTTAAAAGACGCACGAACCGCGGTAATGTAACAGCAACAGGTATTTTACACTGACGGATAAAAGGAATAACCGGATCATCGGTTATCTCCGGAAAATATGACGATCTGAAAGGTGCACAAACGGCGTATGAAAATAATATTTCTCGGCACAAACGGCTGGTATGATACCGCTACGGGAAACACCATCTGTATCCTCATCCGGGCAAATGAATTCGACATCGTACTGGATGCCGGAATAGGTCTGCACAAACTCGATAATTATATCGTTAATCAGGATGAAAAACCGGTTTATCTTTTTTTGAGTCATCTGCACCTGGACCATGTTTACGGTCTGCACACTCTTGTAAAATTCCACTTCAGCAGGGGAATGACCATCTGCATTCCTCCGGGAACGAAGTCCGCTTTAAATTTACTTGTTAATGAACCGTATACTGTGCCTCTGGCCGGGCTGCCTTATCCGGTAAAAATTCTGGAGCTGCCGGAAGAAGGGGGCCGGCTTCCCTTTAAAACAGAAGCAAAAGCACTTGTGCATAAATCCGTTACCTTCGGTTATCGGATTGCAGCGGATGGTTTCATTGTCAGTTACTGCCCCGACACGGGTTATTGTGCCAATGCCGTCAGCCTGTCCCGCCAGGCCGATCTGGCCATTACGGAGTGCGCATATAAAAGCGGGCAGTCCAATGAAAGCTGGCCGCATCTGAATCCGGAAGAGGCGGCCCGGATTGCCAAAGAGGCTAAAGCAGCACGTCTGGCCATGGTGCATTTCGCCGCCAGCACTCATCCGGCTCTCTCCGATCGCCGGGAATCCGAAAACGCGGCCAGACGGGTTTTTCCAAATACAATCGCGGCACTGGACGGCATGGAAATAGATTTTTAAAACGGAATAAGCCGAACAGACAAAGTTCTCATTGCATCAAGAAAGAAAACTGACAGGATTGGGGAGGAATGAACATGAAGAAAAAAATTATAATAATCGTGGGCGCGATTCTTGTTATCGGCGGAGGCATTGTTGCTTTCCTGCTGTGGCAGTCCAAACCGGAATCTGTGCCGGAGCCTGTTGTGGCGGCGTTGCCTGCGCAGCAGGGACCGCCGCAAATGATTGTAGCGCTTCCTCCGGAGAAGCCTCAGCTGCCCGGGCTGAACGAAAGCGACGAATATATGCTGGATGTTTTAAGCGGCCTTTTCAACAAGGAATCTCTGCTGGATATATTTCTGGTACAGCATATCATCAGGAAAATTGTTGCTACTGTGGATAATCTGCCGCGGCAGCATTTGCCGCCAAACGTAGTTCCCGTGAAGCGTGCCTCCGGCCGGTTTATGGTTGAAGCTAAAGAGGGAATTTACACCATCAGTGTTAAAAATTCTGCCCGCTATTCCGTCTATATGAAAATCGTCGAAATGATTGAAGCCCGGAAAGTCGTGGAAGCATACGTGAGTCTCTATCCGCTTTTCCAGAAAGCATATGAGGAACTGGGCTATCCCGGTAAATATTTTAATGATTGCCTGCTCGCAACGATTGATAATTTACTCGCTGCCCCGGAAATGAAAGAACCGGTTCGGCTTGTTCAACCAAAAGTATTTTATATGTATGAGAATACTGAACTGGAATCTTGCTCGAGCGGTCAGAAAATTCTCATGCGCATCGGCAGAAAGAACGCGGCGATAATAAAAGATAAATTGCGCGAAATAAAAAAACAGATAATGCTCAACTTGCAGGAAAAGAAAATAGCGGACAGGAAGTGAAGCGCTTATCCCTGAAAGGTAAGAAGGCCTGCCCCGGGGCAGGTCTTCTGCCTGCCGGAATTATCATACTTTGATTCTCAGCGTGGAAAAAACATTGGCCAGAGCAATGAGCGAGCCCAGCAGAAAGACATATTCATAGCCTAAAGTAATCCAGACAAAACCGCTGATAAGAGCAATGGAGATGGAAAAGATATGGTCTATGGTCACGCCCATTGCCAGAGTCTGCGCGACATCCTCCGGCCGGATAGCAATTTTTTTGAGATAGGTGGCGCGCGCCATGCTGACGGACATCAGTAAATGGTCAGTAATATAACAGACAAAAGCGATAACAAGAGCGATTGTTTCGGAGAACAGGTGGCGCGAAAATCCGTAGCCGGCGCAGACAAATATCAGGATGACGGCTTCCGCCGTCAGGATGAAGCGTTCTCCAAAACGGTCAATTGCCTTACCCAGCAGGGGCTTGAAAAAAATCCCGATGATGCCGCCGATAGTCAGCAGCGTCGCAATCATTTCTGTTTTTTGCCGGAAAACCGTTACCAGCACCCAGGGCGCGAAGGTTAAGAAAATCTGTTTGCGCGTGCCGTAAAGAATGTTCAACCAGTAGTAAAGGCGGTATTCCTTGCGCAAACGGAATTTTGTTTTGGCGGGCGAGGGCGTATCCTTTTTCATAAAGAAAATCAGAGCTGCGACAGTCAGGAATCCGCAAAAGGCGACGATATAAGAAGTACGGTAATCGAGATCGAGAAATCTGAAGCCGATGAAAATGGCAAAACTGCCGATGATTGCCGATATGTTGGCGATGCCGCTTAACTGTCCCAGGCGACGGCCTGTCCGGCCGTCCGATGCCAGCTCCATGCCGATGCTCTGGTTTAAAGGAATAAAAGTATGCTGGCCGATGCTGAAGATGAAAAGCCATAAAAGCATGACGGAAAAAACCGGCGAAAATACTCCGATTAGGAGGATGCCGCAGGCGCATAAAAGATTGGCCAGTGCCGCCAGACGCCGCGGACAGAGGAAGAAGAAAAGCGCCGCAACAAATATCACCAGAAAGCCCGGCAACTCGCGGGGAAGCTCCAGCAGGCCGCGCTGCAAATCGCTGATGGAAAAGGTCTCGCTTAAAAAATTATTAAAGGTTGAATCTACAATGCTTTGAGAAAAGCCAAAAACAAATGTAGCGGCGAGAAATAGCTGAAAATCCCTGGGGAGATTTTGCAGCTTTAATTTAAGTTTCCGCAAATGAACATTTTCCTTTCAAATAAAGCTGCCTTATAAATCACTAATTGACTGCCGAAATCAAGCAGAAAAATCCAAAGGATGATATGCAGATATGCCGGTTTCAGAATATACCTATTTAGTTTCATGGTAAAGTAGCCATTGGCGGATTATGTAAATGCTGGCTAGAACCTTCCATCCGTTAAAAAAATAAATATTATAAATAATTAAAATTATCAGAAGCTTAAATATATAAATCTTGGGTTTGCAGCAGGAAGCGGTTCTCGGAAGCAAAGCGAAACCAGAAAAAATGGGACGATTAACTTATTAACGTTTGGATTAATCAGGATAGGAATTACTGATTTTTTGAATCGGCGGCATATCAGAATTGTGCTCAGTTTTACAGATTGCATATTTATTTGAATATGCAATGCGTAAAGCGGGGAAGAAAGATGATGACCAAATAAATCAACAGGGTGGGAAAGGAAAAATGAAGGAAAGATATGAAAAAATGCGGTTGTCTATCAAGGAATGAATTAGTGAATTGAGGCCAGGTATTGAAATGGCAGTCAATACTGCTTATCGAATGTTGTAATTAGGCCTGGAAGCTTTGATTGTTTTTTACGCTGCACTGTCTGCAAGTAAAAAAGCCGCCCAGTAGAAATATCAGGGTGATACCGTCCTGAAATCTCAAAACCATCCTGTTAAAAACCGAAAAACAGATAATCAGAGATTTGCCACGTTTCTGGCAAAATCGGGATTACCAAGTATCCTTTTGGCAAAGAGAGTATATTTGCCGACAATAGCCCTGACAGCCAGTTTCAGTGTATAGGCCTTCATGGGTTTTTCGATAAGATAGTTGATGTTCAGGGGAATGCACTTGTTCACAATATCATCGCTGGCATTACCCGTTATAATGATAGTGTCTTCGGGAGCCCAGGCGTATTGCGGCAAAATCTCTTCCAGGAAATCGAAGGCAGTTTTTTCCCCCAGATAAACATCCAGGATGAAAAGGGCCACTCCCAGATGTTTCTTTTGGCAAAAGGCCAGAGCCTCGTCGAAATCGGTGAACGGATGAATATCCCCCCATACATAAAAACTCTGCAAAATATCCGCAATTAGTGCGCAAATCTGAGGGTCGTCATCAAGGATAATAACATCGAGATATTTGGACATCGTTTACCTCCTTCTGGAAATTTAGAGGATTGAGCAATTCCTGATGCCTGTCAAAACATTTAAAAAACTCAGTAAGCTGCTAAATAACAGAGAAATAACAGTTATTCAATATGTTTTTAAGGAAGAGATTGTGGTTAAATTAATAAGCCTGAAATTCATCACCGACAGAGTGATAAATCAGCAACCTGTCTGCCGGAGGGTCGTTTTCCCCGGTTTTCACTTTTCCTCACTTTGTCGGGCGCTGAAGTTTACCTGCTCCGAGTGTTAAGGAAGCTGATTTTCGGTATACGGGCGGATATTCAACTGCGTAACGACGGCTATTTTTTCATAATATCATCGAGCCAGTCCAGAATGCGGGCGCTGGAAATAAAGGTAGCGCCAATCTGGCAGTGCTCTTCCGCCGCGTCTTCTCTGGTGAAAAGCAAAAAATCTTTGGGGGCGCTGAGCGCATCATAAAGTTGTTTTGACTGCCCCGGAAGATCTCTATCGCCCTCCGAATCAACTATGAGCATCCGGCATTTTATCCGGGAAACGACATCCTTCATGGTGTAAGGGCGCGTGATACGAAACCATTCGCTCGGGGTTTTGGCCTGGAAGGTAAACAAGCCATTGCCCATCGCCCAGCGCGTGGAGGGGTCTTTTTCCATCATCTGATACATGAACTTGTCAATCTCCGCTGCACTTGCTATATCATCAAGATCCTTCTCTTTAATTTCCTTCATAAACTGGGCATGAAAATCGTAAATGCCGCCGTTGGCGATGCAGGCTTTAATCCTGTGTTCGAAAGCTACGGCACGCGGCGCGAGATATCCGCCGAAGCTGATTCCCATCAGGGCGATTCTTGTTTTATCAACTTCCTTTCTCTTTAACGCGAAATCAACAACAGGCGTGACAACCTTCTCCCAATCGTGGCGGAAGGGGATTCTCTGTTCACGGATGACGCGTCCCTGTCCCGGCCCTTCGAAAATCAGGCAATTATAGCCGCGTTCGACAGCAAATATAGCGTTGCCGTAAAGCTCTTCTCCTGTGCCGTCAAAGCCGGTTTGAATTATCAGCAAGGGTCTCTTTTTAGCGGATTTGTCAACAAGACAAAGGTAACCGGGCAGCGTAACGCCCTCATAAGGTATTTCAACGGGGATAACAGGATGAGGTGCCAGTTTCGCGAATTTATGAAAACAATCCCTGCTTTTACGGGAAAGCTCCAGGATGCGGGGATCGGAAGGTTCTTTATGCAGGAAAAATTCCGCTGAACGATAATAATTGGAGGCGCGCAGGTATTCCTGCCTTGCGCTGATTTTACGGCCTTTCGCCAAAAATTCATCGCCGGTTTTTTCTCTGAGTTGAGCAATCTCGCTCCAGGCGGCAAGCCAGCCTTCATCGTCCCCTTCCTTGATTTTATAAGCCGTAGCGAGGCATTCGCCGACATCGGCGCCGCCGCTGGCCGTAGCTGCGATTGCCCGCAGCATTTGAAATGAATATTGCAAATCTTTAAAGATAAAATCCACGGCGGATGCGCGGCTGGTAAAAAGAACCGTACCTATCACAAAAATAATTATCATTTTTACGAATGGTTTTTTCACTGGTATGCCCTCCGGAATTGTTGATAATTATATATGAGAATCGGATTGAGATGTCAATAAAAGGAATGAGCGGCAAATTGTAATGACAGTCTTATCCGGCCCACATTCTTTGATTGACATAAATGATGGTAATTTGTATGCTTCCTTCAGACAGGTAATACACATTCCGGTAAATTGCCGGCTAATTATCAGGAGGTCCCGAAGTTTCAATATGTCCCAAACTAAATTGACAGCAATGCTCGCCTGTATCGCGATTGTTTTTTGTTCCTATACATCATTTGGCGCGGAAAAACTGAAAGAAGAGAAAATTTCGCCGGCATTGTCCTCAGGCTTGGATTACCTGATCAGCCAGGTTTACCCGCAGGGTAGCGCGGTGGCCTTTGATACGAAAAAAATTGGTCAGGTGCTGGACTTTCTGGTTGCCCCCAAACAGGCATCAACAATATACTATCCGGAAGAAAAATTCAATTCCACCTCTGTTTATTTCGAATTCGACATCAATGTCAGCATGAAAAAACTTCTGGAATACGCCTACAACAGGGATTTGCCTGCCTATGCCTTCAATCCTTCGTCCATCCGTTTATCTTACTGGCCATCGGTGACGGCAGAGGGTAACAAATTGCCGTATTTTCATGAGTATCTGCCGAACCTCAATGTTCCGGTTGTTGTCAAAGGCATCGAATATACGGAGATTACGCCCGATTTTACTACCGGCGCTTACTACAAGTATAATGATTTGCGCTCTCTGATTCTTCTGAAATACAAAGGCAGGAATGTTTTTATCTCCATCTCCAAACAGAAAGACGTTTCATCG